>JADDPR010000142.1 GCA_016781775.1 Rubrobacter sp.
CGTGAACCCCTGCTGGGCGCGCTCCTCCGCCTCCGTCATCACGGACGAGGAGGAGAGCCCCCTACCGCTCCTCCTCAGCTGGGCCTCGGCGAGGGGGGCGTAAACCTCTTCCTGGAGCGCGAGGTAAGCGTCCTGGTAGGGGAGGTCGTGCTCCCGGGCGTGCCTCTCGATCGTGCCGTCCTCGCACATCCGCGTGAATTGCTGGCCGCACGCCATTTCGAGGTTGCGGATGCTTCTCTCCTGAAGCTCGCGCATCCCCTCCCGGAGCTCGCGCGTACCCTCCCGAATCTCTTCGAGTTGGGCCTGAGTCATGGACCGCTTCTTCGCCGGCGGTGTGTCGCCGGTCTTCAACGCCAGGGCTGCGCTGAAGGTGATACCCCGCTCCTCGGCGAGGCGATCGACCTCCTCCTCGAAGGCCTCCATGCTGCGGTCGTCTAGTTGCCGGTTGCTCATCGTTCTCCTATCTGTAGGTAACGCCGGGGACGAACCGTCCGCCCCCGGCAGGTAGTGGACCGGCGCGCGGTAGGCAGGAGGAAACGGTCCAAAAGCCTCGCGCCGTTCTCCGGCGCGGCGCCGGTCTTGTTCATCAAGCCCGCCCGTTCCCCGGACCGGCGGCTATCCCCAAAGCCTCCTCGCAGAGCCTGAGCCCCACGTGGTGGCGTCGCAGGAGCTCCTCGAAGTTTTCGGAGTGGGCCCGAAGCATCGCCTGGTGATAGGCGAGTCGTTCGCGTAGACGCTCCTCCCGGAGCTGGGCGCGGTGCCGCCTCTCCGACATGGCCCACAGGTCCGCTTCGGCGTTGGCCTTGTCGCGCTGCGTGGCCCTCTTGGTTATGAAGGCGTTCAGCTCGGCCTCTACCTTCTCGACCTTCGCTACGTCCAAGACTCTCCTCTCACTAGCTTGCGTGTATCCGGTGAGACTGAGGGCAAATAGAGGCCTCGGCCCCGGTCGAGATGCCCCATAGGTCGGGGACCGGGGGCGAGCGCGATCACGACGCCCCCCTAATGATGGCCCGCTCCCACCGGAGAACCTCCCGGTTGATCCATACCT
>JADDPR010000477.1 GCA_016781775.1 Rubrobacter sp.
GAAGACCGGCCATCTCGACGACCATGAGACCTATTGACGGAAGCTATTAGTTCTCGGTGAGGTATGCAGGTAGCGTCTCGTTCCCTGTAAGACGGGGGGCGGCGAGGTCTTTGTCCGAGAGGGTGGGGTTCGCGATGGGCCAGTCGATCCCTATGTCGGGGTCGTTCCAAAGCACGCCGGCCTCCGCCTCTCGATAGTAGAAGTCCGTGCACTTGTACGAGAAGAGCGCCTTCTCGCTGGTCACGACGAAGCCGTGGGCGAAACCCTCGGGAACCCAGAGTTGGCGCTTGTTTTCGGCGGAGAGGCTTACCCCCACCCATCGGCCGAAGGTCGGGGAGCCAACCCTTATATCCACCGCCACGTCGAAGACCTCGCCCTGCAGCACGTAAACTAGCTTGCCCTGCGGATGGGGATTCTGAAAGTGCAGGCCCCGCAGTACGCCCCTGCTCGAGAACGAGAGGTTGTCCTGGACGAAATCGCTCGGTAGTCCGGCCGCCTCGTACCGGGCCCGGTTCCACGTCTCGAGGAAGAAGCCCCTCTCGTCGCCGAAGACGTCCGGCTCGACGACGAGTACGCCCGGCAGGTCCGTTTCCCGCACGTTCACCGGACGCCCCCCTCAAAGGTTCGGGACGGCCGGCGACTCGAAGCTGTCTTCGTAACCCGGGGAAAGCCTCGCGTCATCACGCGGGCTATTCTGCACGATTGCTCGACCCAGTGCCAGCGCTTCATAGTTGGTTGGGGGTGTGGGATCGCCGGTACGGAACAAGAGGGTCAGGGCGGTCCTCCGTGCATCCGGTTTGCGGTCGTGCGTCGCTGCGTGGTAGTTTTCGTTGCGCCGTGCAGCATGGAATAGTCCTTCGCCCGAGGGCGCCCGAGGAGCGGGCGAGCCCGACGGGTCGATCTCTACGAAAGGCAAGATCTTGACCGTCAGAACGCCGACCGGCTGGCAGGGGGTAATAGAGAGGTACCGCGACAAGCTGCCCGAGATCCCGGGTTGGGCCATCTCGGCTCTAGGGGAGGGCGACACCCCCCTCATAGAGGCCCCGCGCCTCTCCGCCAGGATCGGCGCCCGCCTCTACCTCAAGTTCGAGGGGATGAACCCGACGGCCTCCT
>JADDPR010000428.1:0-1857 GCA_016781775.1 Rubrobacter sp.
GGGACGTCCTGACCGACCCACTTCCCCTGCTCCTCGTCCCACCACACGTACTTCTTGCGCTCGCTCCAGGGCTTGCCCTCGGGGTCGGCCGAGGCCCGGTTGTACAGGATGCGCCGGTCGGCCGGCCAGGCCCAGCCCCACTCCGTAGCCGCCGTCGGCTGCTCCGTCCAAGGCTTGCGGCGCCGCGCCTGGTTCACCCCGTTGGCGAAGACCCCGGAGTAGATCCAACCGCCACACGCCGTCGAACCGTCGTCCTTCAGCTGGGCGAAACCGTTGACCGGCTTGCGGTCGGCCACGGTGTAGCCGTTGATTTCCGCAATAATGCTCTCGATGTTCGGCTCTTCGTGCTCGCCCTCGGTCGGGTAGTCCCAGGTCACCGCCTGTATGAGCTTGTCGCGCGGGTCCTCGGAGTCCTTGTAGAGCTCCTTGAGCCTGCGGCCGAGGTGGTAGACGAACCATGCGTCGCTGCGCGCATCGCCCGGCGGCTCCACGGCCTTTTCGTGCCACTGCAACATGCGCTGGGTCTGGGTGAAGGAGCCGTCCTTCTCGGCGATGAGAGCCGTAGGTATGAAGAAGACCTCCGTGCCGCACTCCTCGGGCTTGACCCCGTCGAGCTTCCAGGCGTTAGCGGTCTCCACGTCGAAGGCGTCGAGCACCACGAGCCAGTCGAGCGCCCTGAGACCGTCGCGGGCGAGGCGGGCGTGGGGACCTCCGACGGCGAAGTTCTGCCCGAAGACGAAGCTTCCCTTCACCGTGCGGTCCTTCATCTCCATGATCGTGGGGTAGTAGGAGTGGTCCCCGGAGAGGCGCGGGAAGTGGTCGAAGATCTCGTCGCCGGTCGCAGGGTCGAAGGCGTCGCCGTACCAGGCCTTGAAGAGGCTGGTGATGTACTTGGGGAAGTTGTTCCACCACCCCGTCGAGGCGGTCTGGCTCTCTACGTAGTCGCTCCAGGTGTCGTTGTCTTTGTTCACGTCCGGCATGGGCAGATAACCGGGGAGGATGTTGTAGAGGGTAGCGATGTCCGTCGAGCCCTGGATGGTTGCGTGCCCGCGGAGCGCCATAATCCCGCCCCCCGGTCGGCCCATGTTCCCCAGAAGGAGCCACAGGATGGCGGCCGTGCGGATAATCTGGACGCCCTTGGAGTGCTGGGTCCAGCCGACCGCGTAGCACAATGACGAGGTCTTTTCGCGCCCCGAGTTCTCGCAGAGGGTCTCGGCGACCTTCAGGAAGGCCTCCTGCGGGCAGCCGGTCACTTTCTCGACCATCTCCGGGGTGTACTTGGCGAAGTGGCGCTTGAGCACCTGGAACACGCTTCTGGGGTGCTGCAGCGTCGGGTCGGTCGGTCGCGGCTCGCCCTCGTTCGGCGCCGATTCTCCCCCAATGTCTTCGGCGACAATGCGGCCCTGGCTCCCCCCGACGGAGGCGTAATCTATGGGCGTGCCCTCGTAGCGCCAGGAGGCCGGGTCGTACCTGTGGTTCTCCTCGTCCCAGCCGGAGAAGTAACCGGAGGCATCGGCGTCCTTGAAGTCCTCGCTCACGAGGGTGGCCGCGTTGGTGTAGTTGACCACGTACTCCTTGAAGTACGGCTCGTTCTGGATGACGTAGTTGATCAGGCCGCCCAGGAACGCTATGTCCGTGCCGGGGCGGATCGGGGCGTAGATATCGCACAGCGCCGAGGTGCGCGTGAAGCGCGGATCGACGTGGATAAGCTTCGCGCCGTTCTTCTCCTTGGCGATCATCGGGTGCCTGAAGCCGACCGGGTGGGCCTCGGCCATGTTGGAGCCCTCTATGAGGATGCAGTCGGCGTTCTGCAGGTCCTGCAGGTTGCTGGTGGCGCCGCCCCTACCGTACGTGATG
>JADDPR010000428.1:1865-4239 GCA_016781775.1 Rubrobacter sp.
GGGCACCGTGGAGCTGTGTCATATTCGCGCCTGGTTCGTGATCCTGGTGAACCCCATCGAGTGGAAGAGCTTGGTGATGAGGTAGTTCTCCTCGTTGTCGATGGTGGCCCCGCCGACGGAGGCGACCGCCATCGAGCGGCTGAGCTTCTTGCCCTCCTCGTTGGTCTCCTGCCAGTTCTCGTCGCGGGCCTTCTTGACGCGGGCGGCGATCATCTCCATCGCCTCCTCCACGGAGAGCTCCTCCCACTCGGCCGAGTACGGCCTCCGGTACCTCACCTTCATCTTCCGGTGCGGGGAGACGTGCAACCCGAAGGTCGCGGAGCCCTTGGGGCACAAGGTGCCCGCGTTTATGGGGCTGTCCGGGTTGCCCTCGATGTCTATGATCCGGCCATCCCGGCTGTAGACGAGCTGGGAGCAACCGACCGCGCAGTACGGGCAGACGCTCACCGTCTGCTTCACGCCCGGGTCGTGGATGCGCGCCCGCAGGTTGCGCGTCGCCTCGCTCACCGGGTGCTTCACCTTCACGCCGACGTGGTTTTTCAGCTTCGACCACAAGCCGTCCGTGTCAGTCAACCTAAGGAACACGCCTCGCTCCTCTCTTGCTTCGTATCTTCTATGCCTTTTCTCCCCAGCCATCCATTGTAAACACTATTTGCCTGGCACGAAACCATTGCGTGTTCACAAAACTAGCGGGTAGTCTTAAGATTTTTGAAGCCTGCCGCCGCGCTGTTGTGCGTGGTCCAGACGTTTGTTACGGTAAAAAAGTTGAATCTGTGCAGAGCATGGGGAAGGGAGGTCTGCAGGAAGTAGCTGGTGGCCGCGTACCCACCGCCATTTTCGGGCGGAGGGGGCTTCGGGGCGTCGGCATTGCGAAGCGAAGGTTCAGCAAAACCGTTACCAAAACGACCTTAGGAGGAGTACATGGCGGACACGAACAAGATCGTGGTCTACAGAGGGCCCGGCGAGGTCGCCGTAGAGGAGAGAGAGTACCCGAAGCTCGAAATCCCGCAGGACGTCGCCGAGGCGAAGGGCTACAGGAGCACCGCGGCCCCGCACGGGGTGATCTTGAGGGTCGTCTCGACCAACATCTGCGGTTCGGACCAGCACATGGTGCGGGGGCGGACGACGGCGCCTCCGGGACAAACTCTGGGGCACGAGATTACGGGCGAGGTCGTCGAGGCCGGCGACGACGTCCAGTTCATCAAAGAGGGCGATATCTGTAGCGTGCCGTTCAACATCGCCTGCGGTCGCTGCCGGTCGTGCAAGGAGCGCAACACGGGCGTTTGCTTGAACGTGAATCCGGGGCGCGCGGGCTCGGCCTACGGCTACGTCGACATGGGCGGCTGGGAGGGCGGCCAGGCCAACTACGTGATGGTCCCGTTCGCGGACTTCAACCTCCTGAAGTTCCCGGACCGCGACCAGGCGCTGGAGAAGATCCTGGACCTGACCATGCTCTCGGACATCTTCCCGACCGGCTACCACGGCTGCCACACGGCGGGCGTCAGCACCGGCTCGACGGTGTACATCGCGGGGGCGGGCCCTGTCGGCCTCGCGGCGGCCCACTCGGCGCAGCTTCTGGGCGCCGCGGTGGTCATCGTCGGCGACCTCATCGAGGACAGGCTGGCGCAGGCCCGGAGCTTCGGCTGCGAGACGATAAACGTCTCCGAGGATACCCCGATAGAGGAGCAGATCGCCAACATCCTCGGCGAGCCCGAGGTCGACTGCGCGGTGGACGCAGTGGGCTTCGAGGCCCGTGGACACGGCCTGGGCTCCCGGTCGGAGGCCCCGGCGACGGTCCTGAACCAGGTCATGACCATCACCCGCGCCGGCGGATCGCTCGGGATACCCGGCCTGTACGTTACCGGCGACCCTGGCTCGTCTGACGAGGCGGCCAGGGAGGGTTCGCTCCTGATCCGCTTCGGCCTCGGCTGGGCGAAGAGCCACGCGTTCTTTACCGGCCAGTGCCCGGTCCTGAAGTACAACCGCCAGCTGATGATGGCCATCCTCCACGACAAGGCCCACATCGCCAAGGCCGTGAACGCCACGGTTATCCCGCTCGAAGAGGCTCCGCAGGGCTACCAGGACTTCGACAAGGGCGCGGCCAAGAAGTACGTCCTCAACCCGAACGGCTACATCAACGCCTGACAAGCAGCGTAGAGAGCCGTAGGTTGGAGGGGCCGGGAGTTCCCGGCCCCTCTTTTCGTGCCGGGCAAGGGGACCAGGGCCGAGGCACAAGCTTCCCTCTATTCCCGACCGACTTTGCGATTTGGCGGCCTGGCGCGCTGGTACACTCCTTGCATAGATAGGCAAGAGTGACGAGCGGAGAGCGCATGCTAGAGAAGGCGGGGGCGAAGAGGGCCCGTCGCGGCAGCAA
>JADDPR010000019.1 GCA_016781775.1 Rubrobacter sp.
GCGGACGGTTCGTCCCCGGCGTTACCCACGGAGAGGAGAACGATGAGTAACCGGCAACTAGACGACCGCGGCATGGAGGAGGCCTTCGAGGATGAGGTCGACCGCCTCGCCGAGGAGCGGGGCATCACCTTCTCGGCCGCCCTGGCGTTGAAGACCGGCGACAAGCCGCCGGCGAAGAAGCGGGCCATGACTCAGGCCCAACTCGAAGAGCTCGAGGAGGGTGTGCGCGAGCTCGGGGAGGGTGTGCGCGAGCTCGGGGAGCAGTCCCGGCGCCACCTGGAGATGCTGTGCGAGCGCGAGTTCGTCCAGATGTGCGAGGACGGCACGGTCGAGAAGCGCGCCAAAGAGAAGGGCCTCGCCCACCAGGACGCCTGGCGGGAATGCATGGAGGAGGCCTACCGACCCCTCGCCGAGGCCCAGCTGAGGAGGAGCGGTCGGGGGCTCTCTTCGTCGTCCGTGATGAGCCCCGAGGAGGAGCGCGCCCAGCAGGGGTTCACGAACAAAGAGGTCGAGTGGCGGGCCAAGTCCCGAGGCATCCCTTACCGGGAGGCCTTCAACCAACTCGCGGACGAGCACGCCGCGGAGGAAGCCGTAGAGCTTGAGGAGCGTACAGGGTCGTCGTCGGAGCTCCTGGACGAGCAGGCCGAGCGACAGCTAGACGAGAAGGCGCGAGCCTACGCCCAACGCCACGGGTGCAGCTACCCGATGGCCTTTCGCGCCGTCATGGAAGGGAGGTAAGCCATGCCCACAACCAAGCGAGAAGAGCTAAGCGCCCTCGTGGAGAGGCTCGAGGCCGAGATAGACGAGCTTTCGCGCCGCCGGGGCGAGGCCCTCGCCCGGATACGGAGCGCCGAGGAGCGGTTCGAGGAGCTTGAGGAGCGCCGCGCCGCGCTCTCGCCGAAAGCATTCTCGGGGGACGAGGAGGCCGCCGCGGAGCTGGAGCAGGTGGAGGATGAGCACGACCGGATAGCGAGGTCGTCGAGGGTTGCCCGTAGTGCCGTCCCCGAGTTCGACCGGATGATAAAGGAGGCCAGGGGGAGGCTCGGGGAGGCCAGAGAAGGGGTCCACCGCGAGAGGTACGCCGAACTCCAGAACCAGAGCGCAGCCCTGGACCCGGAGCGCGACGAACTCGCCGGGCGCCTCGTCGAGATCCTCGACAAGCAGGCGGACCTGCACCTCGACATGGTGAACGAGGTGCGCCAGTCCGGCGACGGGGACGAGGCGAACCGCATGTTCGTCTCCGGCAACGGCACCCGCAGCTGGATAGAGGATCGGTTCTCGCGGTGGCTGCGGTGAGGGGCTTCGAGGGTCGCCTCAGAAGGCTCGAAGGAGCAGGCGCGTGTCCTCGTTGCGGGGAGGCCCGCGCCGCGCTCCTGGAGAGCATCATCGCCGCGGAGCCGGGGACCGCCTCGAGGTTCTGCGAGGGCTGCGGGCGGGACGTTCGGCCCACGGTGTTCGAGCTCGACGCGCTGATCGAAGCCGAGGGGGAGGGGGAGGGGGTGCATAGCTATTGGCCGGATGCACCGCAATAACCCGGGGAGGCGGACGCTGTAAGGGCACAGCTATCGATAGCTCCGGCCTCTGCCACGCCCACCACCCGGACCGCGCGGAGCAGAGAAGGCGGGCGGCGTCCAAGGGCGGCATTCGTGGCGGCCGTGGTCGTCCCCTTGCCGACCTCGCCGACCTCAAGCGCGACGTTCGTAAGGTCATAGACGACGTGCTCGCCGACAACATCTCGCAGGGCCCCGGAGCCATCGCCCTACAGGGCTACAACATACTTTTGAGGGCCGCCAAGGTCGAGATGGATATAAGGGAGCAACAGGAGCTGATCGAGCGCCTGGAGGCCCTTGAGGCAGCCCAGGAGCGCCAGAAAGGAGGGGGCAGGAGATGGGGGGCGTAGAGCGCAGGCTCAGGCGCCTTGAGGCCGAAACGCCCGCTGTACGTACGGAAGAGGAGATCGGCGCCGAGGCGTGTCGCCGGATGACGACCGAGGACCTGCTGACGTTGGGGGGAACGTGCCGGCGCCTGTTGGACTTGGGAGACGACTGGGATGCGCTCACGGAGGAGGAGCGGGAGGCGCACGAGGCTGCCCCAGGGCGCGGAGGACCGGCGGCGCAAGAGGTCCCTCGGGGCTGAGGGACGCCGCCGGTTGGTCGAATGCTACGCCCGCGCGAATCCCCCCGCGCGCACGAGGTTGCCGTCTCCCGGCCTGCGCGGCCTCTCCGAGAGTAGGGGGCTGCGGCTGCAACTGGCCGCCGGTATTCTTTTGAGCGTGGAGGATCATGCATATCTCAACGCTAAGGGGCTACTCGGTACCGCGGTCTTTGAGCTTGTGGGTGTCGGTGATATCCGCGAGCGCTTGTACAAAGCCGGCATGGCGATCGTGCCGCTCCAGCCCCGACACTTACCCGACTACCTTCGCGGGGACTACGAGGCGCTATGGCGGGCCCTGACCTGGCTCCCCGTCGAGAGGCCCGGCGAGGGAACCCTACAGGCTACGCTGCGGTCCATGGACGCCGCCGAGGCCGACCGGATCGCAAAGCAGCTCTTTGAGCTATACGACCGAGTAGCCGAAGCCTCGTACAGCGCCGAGTAGACACCGTGAGGATGCCCCAGGACGGGTACGGAGGGGACCGGCGGCGCAGAAACCATGGACAAGAAAGACGCCGCCGGTCGGTCGAATGCTACCCCCGCCCGAATCCTTGCGCCACGCGCACGAGGTTGCCGCCTCCCGGCCTGCGCGCCGTCCCCGAAGGGTCTAGCATGGGCGCATGGGAGGGGGGCGCACGGGCGAACCACGCGACGGACCACGGGCGAACCATCGCCTAACCGTCGCCCAGGCCGCAAAACGGCTCGGCCTAACGAAGGGCGCGGTGCGTAGCCGCATAAAGCGCGGCACGCTGCCCACCGTGAAAGACGCCGGCCGTGTCTACGTCGTGTGGGTCGGTGGTATGTCGTCGGCGAACCATGCGCCCGATAACGACGTACCAAGCGACGAACCATCCGCCCAATCCGAGCTTATCGAGTCCTTGCAGGACCAGGTAGCGTTTCTGCGGGCCGAGTTGGAGCGGCGCGGCGAGGAAGCCGACCGGTATCAGCGGATCGTCGCCGGCCTCGCCCAGACCAACGCCAAACTCTCCGAACGAGTGCGGGAGCTAGAGGCCGCGCCAGAGCCACGAGACGAGCCGGAGACGCCCCACCAGGACGCCGGAGGGGTAGAGGACCGGGGCGAAAGCGCGGGACCTCAGACGGACGTACGGGAGCATTCAACCATGGTGGAACGACCCACCGCGCCGCCGACCCGTCGACCGTGGTGGATCAGGTGGCTGGGGGGATGAGCGAGCGGCCACTGGGTCCGCCAATCGAATGGTTCGTAGATGGCACCATCGACCGCCGCAAGTTGGACTTGTACCTCCTGTCGGAGACGCATCCCATGGGTTGTCATAAAGCCCGTTTGTGGCGGAGTGTGTTCGGGATAGGCCTCGAAGAAGCCGATCTACTGGACGCCCTGATCCGTCAACACTTACCGCAAGCCAAGCCCGATGAGAAAGAGGCGCGGCGCGTTAGCGACAGCCCGGAACGTTTAGCTAGAAGATGGGAGTTGAAGATTCCAAGATTTCGAGGGCCGAACGGTCAAGAAGGGCCGGTACTTACCGCATGGGCTCTCAGCTCTGATGCAGTACGTCCGCACCTCACGACGGCCTATCCCATCGTGGGAAGTGGCAAGGAGGAGTAGAATGACACATATGGAGCGCCTCTACTCAGAGTTGGACGTAGTCCCCGTCCCCGTAGACGTGCCCGACCTGGGTGTCGAGGCCGGTACGACAGCGACCGTGGACACAGTTTACGCAGACGGCAGGATGCTCTCGCTGGAGATCGGACGAGAGGACGGGGCCTCGGCGGGTTTTGTGGACGTCGAGGTCGAAGAGGACGGCTCCCTCCACGTGGTTGGATTCTCCCCGATTGGGGAGCCCATCGGCCACGTCGTGCCGTCCGAACACTTGCGCTAGCAAGCACATCCGGAGAAACCGTTCGGTGTATCCTGGACCGCCGATACGCCCGAGGAGGCTGCCTCCTCGGGCGGTAGGAGGGCCCGGTGCCCCTGGTTGTGGGTGATGGAAGAGGTGGGGCACCGGGTAATGGCGGGGATTGTAGACGGTCGCGCGGGTCGTTGCTCGTAACGCCGAAGGATGCTTAAACGGGTTGCCGAGAACCCCGATA
>JADDPR010000125.1 GCA_016781775.1 Rubrobacter sp.
CGCCTCGGAGGATCGGGGGCTCCGGCCGGTCGGGTAGTCCGGGCGCTAGGAAATTCGGCCGGGGCCCGTACTCTAAGGGCACCCGGCCCCTTACGATGGGAGGATCATGGAGCACGAGCACGACGAGCTGAGGGAGCGTAGGGCGGCGAGGCTGTCGCCGGCGGGGCGGGAGCTACTGGCGGAAATGGAGCGCGCCCTGGACGGTCCGGAAGAGCCGGACCCGGCCGAGATGGCCCGCCGGATAGAGGCGTTGCCGTCGAGCGATCAGGCGGAGTTTGGGGCCATCCTCGCCGGCTTGGAGCTCGAGGCAGGGGCCAAGGCCGCAGAGCACGACGATAAAGCCAAGCAAGCGGATCTCGCCCTGGAGGCGTTCCGGCGAGCGGAGGAGCTGGAGCGGGCCGCCGGTAGGGCCATGCCTTCGGGGGCCACCGTGGGGGACGCCTTGGCCGTCCTGGAGCGCCACGGCGAGCAACCGCCGGAGGGACTGGACACCAACGCCGTCCTTAAGGTCCCCGCCGCGCCGGAGAAGATTGAGCACCGGTCGGCGCGGATCATCCCGAACCCCGCCGCGGCGGAGAAGGCACCGCTGGACGTGAAGGCGGAAGACGCGGTAGCAAGGTGGGCCACGAGCCTTTACGAGCAAGCCATGCTGATCGCCGCCGCCGGGGTTCTATTCAAGACCGGCTCCCTCGACACGGCGGCCAGTGTGCTCTGGTGGGCGAACTTCGCGGTGCAGGTCGGTTACTTCCCGGACGGCCACCCTGGCGAGGACCTCGATTTGCAGGACGAAGAGGCCTTGCGGCTCTGGGTAGAGCGCGAGCACGAGCGGGGGAACATCTCGCGGGCGGCGGGGTCCGAGGGGTTTTACCTGGCCAGCACCGGACGCCTCTTGGATGAGGCGGAGGTATAAGCGTGGCCGAGGGAGATAACCGCTCGAAGCTGGAGGCCGATCTGGAGGCCACACGGCGCTCCTTACGCGACGCCCTCGACTTCCTGAGCGACGACCGCCACCTCACGGACAAGGGGAGGGCTGCACGGGAAGATCTTCTGAGGGAGATAGAAACCATCGAGCAGGACCTGGAGGCGATCAGGCAAGAGCACGGGCGAGGC
>JADDPR010000311.1 GCA_016781775.1 Rubrobacter sp.
TGGCCTCGATGACCCTGATCTGCTCCTTCGGCGTGGTCCTGAGCCGGAGCATCATCCACTCCGCGCTGTTCATGTCGGGGGCGTTTCTCGGGATTGCGGGCTTCTACGTGATGCTCAACGCCCCGGCGCTCGCGGCGTTTCAGGTCCTTATCTACGTCGGCGCGGTGACGGTCGTGATCCTGTTCGGGATTATGTTCACTCAGAGACCGCAGGCGCTGCATTACCGCACGATCATCTCGCGCCAGCTCTGGCCCGGCTTCTTCGTTGCGATAGGGGTCGGGACTTTCCTGGCCTACGTCGTGGCTATTCAGGACTGGTCCGGGACCGAGGCCGGGAACGGTTTGAGGAGCGTGGCGCAGCTCGGTGAGAACCTGCTCGGCGTCAACGGGGCTCCCCCGATCTTCGGGCTGCTCTTCGAGGTGGCGAGCGTCCTGTTGCTCGTCGCGGTGATAGCGGCGATCGTGGTCAGTCGCAGGAGGGTCGGCGACGGGGTCGACAGGGGGGTGGAGGAGTAGTGCCGCCGCAGGTGCAGCAGTTTGTCGATACCCTCAACGCGGCGTTGCCGCTGGAGGGGTACCTCGTGATCGGGGCGATTATGTTCGCCATCGGGGCCTGGGGCGCGCTGATCCGGCGTAACGCCGTGGTCGTGTTTATGTGCATCGAGCTGATGATCAACGCGGTCAACCTCTCGCTCGTTGCCTTCGCGGACTACCTGCCGGATGCGGGCGGGTTCGGGGTGGGTTACGCGGTGCTGGTGATCGCGGTGGCGGCGGCCGAGGTCGCCGTGGGCCTGGCGATCGTGCTCGCCGTGTACCGCTCGCGCAAGACGGTTAACGTGGACGAAGTCAACTTGCTCAAAGGCTAGGGGAGTAGATGACGCAGAGCGTTGGACAGCAACTCATCATCGCGGCCATCCCCGGCCTGCCGGCGATCGTCTTTCTGGTGCTGGCCCTCTTCGGGCGCTACCTGAAGGAGGGCGCTCAGTACGTAGCCATCTTCGGGGTCGCGACCTCGCTGGTCTTCAGTGCCTTCGCGCTGTACTTCGTGGCCCGTACGGGGGCGCCGATGGACTTCGCGGTGAACTGGATAGATCTGGGGCCGGGCGGGTCTTTCCCGATTGGAGTCTATGTGGACGGGCTCGCGGCGATGATGCTCGTCGTGGTGTGTTTCGTGAGCTTGATGGTGCAGCTCTACTCCGGGGCATTCATGCAGGACGACAAGAGGTTCGCGTGGTACTACGCGGTCTTGAACCTCTTCACGGCCTCGATGCTCGGGCTCGTGGTGGCGCCCAACTTTATCGAGCTTTACATCTTCTGGGAGCTCGTCGGGCTTTGCTCGTATCTCCTGATCGGGCACTGGTTCGAGAAGCCCTCCGCCGCGAAGGCCGCCCAGAAGGCGTTTATCGTCACCCGCATCGGGGACGCGGCGCTGTTTATCGGGATCATCATGTTCTGGCGCTCCACCGGCACGACTGACTTCAGCGCGATCTCCGAGGCAGCGGCGGCCGGGTTTATCGGGGGCTCCGTGTTGACGACCGCCCTGATCCTGGTCTTCGTCGGCGCGGTCGGCAAGAGCGCGCAGTTCCCGCTTCACGTGTGGCTACCGGACGCCATGGAGGGCCCGACGCCCGTCTCGGCGCTCATCCACGCGGCCACGATGGTCGCGGCGGGGGTCTACCTCGTGGCCCGCACCTACGATATCTTCGTGCAGAGCCCTGGGGCGCTCCTGGTGGTGGCGTACATCGGAGGGTTCACGGCGCTGATGGCGGCGACGATGGCGGTCGTAAAGAAGGACATGAAGCGCGTGATCGCCTACTCGACGGTCTCGCAGCTCGGGTACATGATGATGGCGCTCGGGATCGGCTCCTACACCGCCGGCATGTTCCACCTCTTCAACCACGCCTTCTTCAAGGCGCTCCTCTTCCTCGGGGCCGGCAGCATCATCTACGCGATGAACAGCTACAACATGTTCGACATGGGCGGCCTGAGGCGGAGGATGCCCATCACGTTCTGGACGATGGTGCTCGCCGGGCTCTCGCTCGCCGGCATCTTCCCCTTCAGTGGATTCTGGTCGAAGGACTCCATCCTCGCGGGCGCCTTCGAGGAGCACTACTACGTGCTCTACACGATGGCGCTCATCACCGTCTTTCTGACGGCGTTCTACATCTTCCGCGCGATCTTTGTCGCGTTCATGGGCGAGCCGAGGACGGAGGGTGCGAGGGATGCGGTGGAGTCGCCGAGCATCATGACGGGGCCGATGGTTATCCTGGCCGTACTCGCGGTGGTGAGCGGCCTTCTCGGCATCCCCGAGGGCTCGTTCGGCCTCCCGATCCGGGACTTCTTCTCGTCTCTCGTCGCTCCGAGCGCGTTTACCGTCGAGACGCTCGAGTTGGAGACGCACTCGTTCAACTACGTGCTGGGCGCGATCTCGGTTGCGGTGGCGCTGGCGGGAATCGGGCTGGCCTACGCGCTCTACGTGCCGAAGCCCGAGCGGGCCGCCGCGCTCGCCCGTCGCTTCGCGCCCATCCATACCTTCCTGGACAAGGGCTGGTACTTCGACGCGATCTACGACAAGCTCATCGTCCGGCGGGCGATGGCGCTCGGTAGGGCGACGAACGTCTTCGACCGGCGTGTCTTCGGGAGCATGGTCTCCGGGGTTGGGCGCGGCGTCTCGGGGCTCGGTGAGCGGCTCAGGCCGCTGCAAAGCGGCGGGGCGCAGAACTACGCGCTGTTCATTCTCGTAAGCGTTCTGTTGATAGGGGTGATAGTGGGGGCGCAGTACGGGTTCCTGTTGGTGGCTTTGATCGCGGCCGTAACGGTGGGTGCCGTCGCGATAGGGGCGCGCCTGTGATCACCACGATAACGATCTTCTTCCCGCTCCTCGCCGCGATCGTGATGGGCGCGCTGCCGCGCACGATGGACGCGAGGGCCGTCCGCTACACGGCCCTGGGCCTCGCCGCGGTGCCGCTCTTGCTTGTCCTCTACATCTACCTCGCTCACCGCGGAGATCTCGGCGCCCCGACGCTCACGCAAGACCTGGACTGGATAAAGTCCTTCGGCATCGGCTACCGCGTCGGCCTGGACGGCCTGGGCTTCGGGATGTTCTTCCTCTCGGCGCTGTTGACGCTCGTTGCCGTGGTCGCTTCGTGGGACGTGCGGGAGAACTTGAAGCAGTACTTCGCGATCCTGTTCGTCGCGGAGGTCGGGATGCTCGGGGTCTTCGCGGCGCAGGATTTGATCTTGTTCTACGTCTTCTTCGAGATCACGCTGATCCCGATGTACCTGCTCGTCGGCGTGTGGGGCGACGAGAACCGGCGGCCGGCGGCGGTGAAGTTCTTTATCTATACCTTCCTCGGGAGCACGGTGATGCTCGCGGGCTTTCTGGCCCTCGGGATTCTCTCGGGGCCGAACTTCTCGATCGAGGCGCTGGCGGGTGGGGGGCTCTCGCGGGGGGCGCAGGTCGCGATCGCCGCACCGATCCTCTTCGGCCTGCTGGTGAAGACGCCCGCGGTGCCGCTCCACAGCTGGCTGCTCGACGTCTACGTCTCGAGCCCGACGTCGACGAACGTCGTGCTCTCGGGCATCCTCCCGAAGCTCGGGACGTACGGCCTCTTGAAGGTCGCCCTCCCTCTGCTTCCGCAGGGGGTCGAGCCTTACCTGCCGATCATCGCGGCGCTCGGGGTCGTCAACATCATCTACGGTTCGTTTGTCGCGTTTATGCAGCCGGACCTCAAGGCACTCGTGGCCTACTCCTCGATAGCTACCCTGGGGTTCATCCTTCTCGGTGCCGCCTCCGGGAACGCGCTCGGGATAAACGGGGCGGTCTTGCAGCAGGTGACGCACGGGCTGTACTCGGCGCTCCTGTTTATCCTCGTCGGCGTGATCGCGGCGAGGACGGGGACGCGCAACATCAGGGAGCTCGGCGGGCTCGCCGCCAGCATGCCGTGGGCCGGCGCTCTTCTTACGATCGGGGCGCTCGCCGCGATGGGGATGCCCGGGCTCGCCGTCTTCGTCTCGGAGTTTATGACTATTATGGGCGGCTACGTTGCCTTCCCGATCGCGGGGGTGCTGGCCGCGCTCGGCATCATCCTGAGCGTCATGTACCTCTCGTACATGGTCCGGCGGACGGTCTTCGGGCCCATCAAGCGACCGGAGTACGAGGGGGTCAAGGACGCGGGACCGGTGGAGATGGCGGCCACGGTGCCGCTGGCGTTCTTGCTGGTGCTCCTGTTCTTCTTCCCCGGTCTGCTCGTAAACGTACAACGGCCGGCCGTGGAGCTCGTCCTGGCCGCGATAGGGGGTTCCTAGTTGTTCACGGCGCAGACCTTCGTCGGGCTAAGCCCCGAGATCGTGGCGTTTCTGTTCTCGATGGTCGTCCTCATGGTCGGGGTCTTCGTCCCGAACGCCAGGGGGCTTGTCGCCGGGATCGCCGCGTTTGGAGCGGTTGCGACCTTCGTGACCGCGGCGGTGCTCCTCCTCTCGGGGTTTGGCGGGGAGTTCCTCGGCAACGCCTACGTGGTGGATGCATTCGCGCTTTACTTCAAGCTCATCGTTGCATTCTCGGCGTTCTTCGCGATCCTCGCGGCGATCCGCTGGTCGGGACGAACGGGGGACTCGCCGGAGTACCTGACGCTTATATTGTCGGTGGCGGTCGGGGCGATGCTGCTCGTCTCGATGCGGGACCTTTTCGGCCTGTTCGTGGCGATAGAGCTCGCGACGATACCCTCCTACGCGCTCGTCGCCTTCGACCGGTCGCGGCGGGAGAGCCCCGAGGGCGGGATGAAGTACCTTCTTACGGGGGTAATGGCCTCCTCGATCCTGTTGTACGGGATCGTCCTGATCTACGGCGCCTCGGGCTCCGCCAACCTCGCGGACGTCGCCGAGACCTTTACGGGTTCCCTCTCGCCGGTCGCCCTGATGGGCCTCGTACTTCTGATCTCCGGCTTCGCCTTCAAGCTCTCGGCCGCACCTTTCCACTTTTGGACCCCGGACGCCTACCAGGGGGCGCCGACGAGTGCCGCGGCTTTCCTCTCGGTGGCGCCGAAGGCGGCGACGTTCGCGATCCTGCTGCGCGTCCTCCTCGAAGGCATGCCCGACGCCGCCCCGACGTGGACGGCGGTGATGGCGTTTCTCGCCGTGCTGACGATGTTCGTCGGCAACCTCTTCGCCCTGAGGCAGCGCAACGTGCGCCGCATGCTGGCCTACAGCTCGGTGGCCCACTCCGGCTACATCTTAGGCGCCTTCGCGGCGCTCAGGGGGGCGGGGGTCGATACCGCGGTGCAGGCCGTCCTTATCTACATGGCCGCCTACGCGGTGATGAACCTCGGCGCGTTCTTCGTGATCGACCTCGTCGGCGAGGACGGCAAGAGCTTCAACGGGCTGTTCAAGTCGAGGCCCGGGGTGGCGGTGTGCATGGGCATCTTCATGGCGGCCCTCGTCGGGATCCCGCCCCTGAGCGGATTCTGGGGGAAGGCGTGGGTGATCTTTGCGGGCGTGGAGGCCGCCTCGGCCGCGACTTATATCGTGGTGGGCGCTCTGGTGATAAACAGCGTCCTCTCGGTCCCTTACTACTTCGGCATCATCCGCAACATGTTCTTCGAGGATCCGGTCACCGGGGACGAGGGGCCGAAGGGGACGGGCCTCGTGCTGTTCTCCGTTTACGCTCTCGCCGTCGCGACGGTCGTGTTCGGCTTCTTTCTCGGGCCTCTGTCGGCACTGGCAGAGCGCTCGGGCTTGCTGTAAGGTACTCGCCCTATGAAAGCAATAGTTCTCGTTGGCGGCCAGGGTAGCCGGCTCCGGCCGATAACGTACCACGTGCCAAAGGCCATGGTGCCCCTGCGAAACCGCCCGTTTATGGGTTACATGTTCGACTTCTTGAAGGCCGGGGAACTCTCGGGGGCGGTGCTCTCCCTCGGGTACCTGCCGGACCCGATCAAGAGCTACTTCGATGGGCAGGACCTCGAGGGCTTCTCGATCGACTACGCGGTCGAGGACCGGCCGCTAGGTACGGCCGGCGGGATCAAGAACGCCGAGGGCTACCTCGACGGGGAGCCCCTGGTCGTGGTGAACGGGGACGTGTTGAGCGGGGCGAATCTTCGCGAGGCGATAGAGACCCACGAGGCCTCCGACGCCCTCGCCACGATCGTGCTCACGAGCGTGGAGGACCCTACGGCCTACGGGCTCGTCGAGGTCGACCACGACATGATCGTCCGGCGCTTTCTGGAGAAGCCGGCCGCGGACGAGGTGACGACGAACCTGATCAACGCCGGAATCTACGTTATGGAGCCGGAGGTTCTGGCGATGATCCCGGCGGGCCGCGAGGTCTCGATAGAGCGCGAGATCTTCCCTCGCCTGCAAGCCGAGGGACGCCTCGGAGCGTACGTCTCGAGCTCTTACTGGAGGGACATCGGGACGCCCAGAAGCTACCTCGCCGCCTCCCAGGACGTCCTCTCGGGGGCCGTCGGGACGGGGGAGGGCTTCGAGTTTATGAAGGTCGATCCCTCCACGAGCATCGCGAAGGGCGTAAAGGTCCTGCCGCCGGTCTCCGTCGCCGCCGATTGCACCCTTGGGAGCGGCGCCACGATAGGCGGGCGCTCCGCGCTCGGGCGCGGCTGCGTCGTCGGCGAGGGGGCGGTCGTCGAGGGGAGCGTCCTCTTCGACGGGGCCGAGGTCGAGCCGGGCGCCGTCGTGCGCGGCTCGGTCATTGGGCCGAACGCGCGCGTCGGCCAGAACGCCATCGTCCGGGGCCTCTCCGTCCTCGGCGCGGGCTGTGTCGTAGGCGAGGGGAACGTCCTGGATCAGGGCGTGCGGATCAACCCGGGAGTCGTCCTGCCCCCGAGGAGCATCATCTTCTAGGGGACCCTTCGTGGTTGTCCGGGGCTGGCGAGGCCGGATAAAATGCTTTCCACAACTTCCTGGACAGGAGGTGTCCCCATGACCGTAGCGCACAAACCGGTCACCGCCGAGGAACTGCTGTTGATACCGGACGACGGTGTCCGACGGGAGTTGGTGCTGGGGGAGGTGCGGGAGATGGCGCCTGCGGGTTATGCGCACGGCAGGATAGCGATGAACGTGTCCACGCCGCTCGACCGGCACGTCCGTGAACGTGGTCTCGGTATCGTTCTGGCCGCCGAAACGGGCTTCAAGATAGCGAGCGATCCCGACACGGTGCGCGCCCCCGACGTAGCTTTCGTCCGTCGCGAACGGGGCGAGGAGGTCGGCGAGGTGGAGGGCTATTGGCCGGGCGCCCCGGACCTCGCGGTCGAGGTGGTCTCGCCAAACGACTCCTACGCCGGCGTGGAGGAGAAGGTCGCGGCGTGGCTGGGGGCCGGGACGCGTACGGTCGTCGTTGTCGAGCCGCGAACGAAGACCGTGACGGTGCGCTCCTCACGAACGGAGATAAGGATTCTTGCCGGGGGAGACGTGCTGGACCTGAGCGAGGTGGTCCCTGGCTGGACGATGCCCGTCGCCGACGTCTTCGGGTAAGGCGGGGGCGCGGGTGACGTTGAAGCCTTACGCCGAGGCCCTCGCGGATCTCTTTTATCCGCAGCGTTGCGTTGGTTGCTCGCGACGGTCAAGCGACGTTCTGTGTCGTTCCTGCTTCGAGGGGCTGCCGGAGATCACGCCCCCTCTGTGCGGGAGGTGCGGGCTGCCGACGGCGTTCGAGGTCTACGGGTGCGACGGCTGCCGGACGATCGAGCTGGCCTTCGACGGGGCCAGGGCGCCCTTGCGGTACGAGGGGGTGGGGAAGGGGGCGGTTCATGCGCTCAAGTACGCAGGGCATCGGCCGGTCGTCGAGAGGGTGATGGCGCCGTTGATGGCCGGTTGTCTCGAGGGCGAGCGCTTCGACGCGGTCGTGGCCGTGCCGCTGCACAGGGCGCGGCTCGCGAAGAGGGGGTTCAATCAGGCCGAGGTTATCGGGCGCCGTGGCCGGTAGGATCGGGGCGCCCTTTTTGGATAAACTGCGGGCAGTGCGTGGGACGAGGGATCAGGTCGAGCTCACCGCCGCGAGCCGGCGGGAGAACGTAGCGGGCGCTTTCGAGGCGCGAGGCCCCATAGCGGGGCGGGTCCTGCTGGTGGACGACGTCATGACGACCGGCGCCACCCTGGACGAGTGCGCCCGGGTACTCAAGACGAGCGGGGCAGGGGAGGTCTATGCCCTGACGCTGTGCAGGACGTGTTAGCAATCCGCTGTCGGCTCTCGGCCTTCGGCGGGCTGCGGAGCACGCGGCGAGTCGCCGGTAGCGGCGGCATAAAGGGCACGATGAGTGTCGGAGGTTTCGGTGGCGGACCGGAACGAGGAGCCGATGGCTGACGGCTAAGGGCTGTAAGCTGCCGACCGAAGGGAGGCGCGATGGACGTGGCGATCAAGGGCCGGAACATCCCGGTGACGGAGGCCCTGGAGAGGTACGCGAGGGAGAAGGTCGAGCGCGTCGTCAAGTTCTTCGACGACGACGGAAGCTCGTCGAAGGTCGAGGTCGAGCTCTTGCACGAGCGTAATCCCTCGATCTCCCAGCCCGAGGTCGCCGACGCGACGCTCTTCGTCGGCGGGACGGTCATGAAGGCCCGGGAGGCCTCTGGGGACATGTACGCCTCGATAGACCTGATGGCCGACAAGCTGATGCGCCAGGTCAGGCGTTACCGCGGGCGCCAGCTTGATCGCTGGCAGGGCCAGAGGGAGCGGCGCGCGGCCGGGGAGGCGCCGCCCGCCGGGTCGGAGGGCGCGGAGGAGGAAGAGGCGACCACGGACCTCGAGGCGCGCATCGTGAGGACGAAGCAGTTCCAGATGAAGCCGATGGGTGCGGAGGAAGCGGCCATGCATATGGAGCTTCTGGACCACGACTTCTTCGTGTTCACGAGTGCTGAGACGGGTGATATAAATGTGTTGTACAGGCGTCGCGATGGCGACTTCGGGCTTATAGAGCCCGCGAGATAAACGAGACGGCGGGGCGCGTCGTAGGGCGCCGTTACGCCGAGCGAGGATCCTTACTTTGGCTAACCTTCTTACAAGAATCTTGCGCATGGGCGAAGGGCGGAAGGTCAAGGCGCTCCAGAAGGGCGTCGAGGCCGTCAACGCGTTCGAGCCCGAGGTCGAGAAGCTCTCCGACGAAGAACTGCGGGGCAAGACCGACGAGTTTCGTGGCCGGCTGGCCGGGGGCGAGACCCTCGACGACATCCTGCACGAGGCCTTCGCGGTCGTGCGCGAGGCGTCCAAGCGGACCCTGGGGATGCGCCCCTTCGACGTGCAGGTTATGGGCGGGATCGTGCTGCACGAGGGCAAGATCTCCGAGATGAAGACCGGCGAGGGCAAGACGCTCGCCGCGACCATGCCCGTGTACCTGAACGCGCTCTCCGGCAACGGCGTACACGTCGTCACCGTCAACGATTACCTGGCCCGTCGCGACGCGGGCTGGATGGGCGAGGTCTACAAGTTCCTCGGCCTCTCCGTCGGCCTGATCCAGGACGGCATGGGCTCGGCGGAGCGAAGGGTAGCCTACGGTGCCGACATAACCTACGGCACCAACGCCCAGTTCGGCTTCGACTACCTGCGCGACAACATCGCGACCACCGTCGACAACCTCGTCCAGCGCGAGCTCAACTACGCCGTCGTCGACGAGGTCGACTCGATCCTGATCGACGAGGCCCGGACCCCGCTCATCATCTCAGGCATGCCCGAGAGCGCCGCCGACACCTACTACCGCTTCGCGGCGATCGTCCCGCGCCTCAAGGAAGGCGAGGACTACGAGGTCGATGAGAAGAAGCGGCAGGTGGCGCCGACGGAGGCAGGCGTCGAGAAGGTCGAGAAGGCTTTGGGCCTCGAGAACCTCTACGACGACGTCAACACGAACCTCGTCAACCACCTGAACCAGGCGCTTCGGGCGCACGCGATCTACCGTAAGGACAACGAGTACATCGTCCGCGACGGTAAGGTATTTATCGTCGACGAGTTCACGGGGCGCGTGCTCGAAGGCAGGCGTTACTCCGAGGGGCTGCACCAGGCCATCGAGGCCAAGGAGGGGGTGCAGATCCGGGAGGAGAACCAGACCGTCGCCACGATCACGATCCAGAACTTCTTCCGCCAGTACGACAAGCTCGCGGGCATGACGGGTACGGCCGCCACCGAGGCCGACGAGTTCATGCACATCTACGAGATGGCCGTGGTCTCCATCCCGACGCACCGCGAGATGATCCGGATGGACAAGGACGACCTGGTCTACCGCTCCAGGAAGGCCAAGTACGAGGCCGCCGTCGAGGATATCGCCGAGCGCCACGCGACCGGCCAGCCCGTGCTCGTCGGCACCGTCTCGGTCGAGGTCTCCGAGCTTCTCGCGACCCTGCTCAAGAAGCGCGGCATCCGGCACAACGTCTTGAACGCCAAGCAGCACGAGCGCGAGGCCGAGACCATCGCCGAGGCCGGGGAGAAGGGCGCCGTCACGATCGCGACGAACATGGCCGGTCGAGGGACGGACATCAAGCTCGGCGAGGGCGTCCACGAGGTCGGGGGACTCTACGTCCTCGGTACGGAGCGGCACGAGTCTCGCCGCATCGACAACCAGCTTCGCGGCCGTTCCGGGCGCCAGGGCGACCCGGGCGAGACCCGGTTCTACCTCTCGTTCGAGGACGACCTCATGCGGCGTTTCGGCGGGACCAGGATGCAGGCGGTCATCGACCGGATCGGGCTGGAGGACGACGTGCCGATCGAGGCCGGCATGATCTCGGGCTCCGTGAGGCGCGCCCAGGAGCAGGTCGAGAGCCAGAACTTCCAGACGAGGAAGCGCATCCTCGAGTACGACGACGTCTTGAACAAGCAGCGCGAGGTGATCTACGCGCTGCGCCGGGACATCTTGATGGGCGGCGAGGTAGACACCTGGGGCTACGTCGAGGAGGTCCTCACGGACGTCGTCCTCACCCACACCGGCGACGACTATCCGGAGAACTGGGATCTGGAGCCCCTCTCGGCCGAGGTCCGCCGCTTCTACCCGAGCACGATCGACTTCGCTGCCCTCGACCGCGAGAGCCTCGACTCCGAGAAGATGCTTCGGATGGTCCTCGAGGATGCGGAGGGCCGGCTCGAGGAGCGCAAGGCCGAGTGGCGGGAGCGGACGGAGGAGCTGGAGAGGCGCAATCTCGTCCGCACGGACGGCATCCACTCTTTCGAGGAGGCCGAGCGGCGCACGCTGCTCTCCATCATCGATTCACGCTGGCGCGAGCACCTCTACGAGATGGAGAACCTGCGCGAGGGGATCGGCTGGCGGGGCCTCTCCCAGCGCGACCCGCTCGTCGAGTACAAGCGCGAGGGCTTCGACATGTTCCAGGAGATGGAGGGTGGCCTGAAGCAGGACTACGTCACCTACATCTACCACGTGGAGAACGTGAAGCTCCGCGAGGAGCCGGCCCAGGAGCAGTTCTCCTACTCCGGCGGTGGCGAGGAGCCTAGCCCGCAGCCCAAGAGCCCGCGCAGGGTCGACGCCTCAAAGGTCGGCCGCAACGACCCGTGCCCGTGCGGGTCCGGCAAGAAGTTCAAGAAGTGCGGGATGGCGAACACCCCCGAGCACCAGCGCTTGATGGCCCGGAACCCCAACCCCGCCGCCACCGCCGGCGCCGCAGCGGCCGGGAGCGCGGGCACGGCCGGAGGGGCCGCCGCGTCCCCCGTCCCCAATGCCTCGGGTGCCCATTTCCCCGGCACGGGCTCGGTGGACGGGGAGTAGTGCCCGAGATCAACGAAAAGGCGACCGAGCTAGAGGGGCGTCTCGCCGAGCTCGAAGACTTCTTCGACGTGGAGGAGTTGAGGCGCTCGTCGGAGAGGCTCTCCGGCGAGATGAGCCGCCCCGGGTTCTGGGACGATCAGGAGGGGGCCAGGGAGGTGACCGCGGAGTTCTCGCGGGTCCAGAACCGCCTCAAGCTCCTCGAAGACGTGCGCACGCGCCTCGACGACACCGGGGAGATCCTGGAGCTCTCCGAGGGGGACGAGGAGCTTCTCGGGGAGGTCGGCGAGGAGCTCGGGCGGATCGAGCGCGTCCTGGAGGAGCAGGAGGTCGCCAGGCTCTTCTCCGGCGAGTACGACGAGGGGCCCGCGATCCTCACGATAAACTCCGGAGCCGGCGGCGTGGATTCCCAGGACTGGGCGGAGATGCTCGCCCGGATGTACCGCCGGTGGGCCGAGCGGCGCGGTTACGCCCTGGAGACCATCGAGTACACCGAAGGGGAGGAGGCCGGCATCAAGAGCGCCACCTACTCCGTCTCCGGCGAGTTCGCCTTCGGCTTGTTGTCGGCGGAGCGCGGCGTTCACAGGCTCGTCCGCATAAGTCCGTTCGACGCGGGGGGAAGGCGGCACACGAGCTTCGCCTCGGTCGCGGTCGCGCCGGTCGTCGGGGACGCGGTGGAGGTCGAGGTCGACGAGAAGGACTTGAAGGTCGACACCTACCGGGCCTCTGGGGCCGGCGGGCAGCACGTCAACAAGACGGACTCGGCGGTCAGGATCACGCACCTCCCCACCGGGATCGTGGTGCAGTGCCAGAACGAGCGGAGCCAGCACCAGAACCGCGAGGTCGCGATGCGGGTCCTGCGGGCACGCCTCTTCGAGCTCGAACGGGAGAAGCGCCAGCGGGAGATTGCGGCGCAGAGCGGGGAGAAGGCGGACATCGAGTGGGGATCGCAGATCCGCTCGTACGTCCTCCATCCTTACAAGATGGTCAAGGACCACCGCAATGGCGAGCAGACCGCCGACGTCGACCGCGTCCTCGACGGGGAGCTCGACGCCCTGATCTACGCCTACCTCAAGAGCCGCACCGCTGTTTAGATTCTTCGGCAGGCTCCTCGGCTTCGTGCTGCTCGTCGGGGTCGTCCTCGTCGTCGGCACGTACACCTTCTTGCCGCCCCTCCTCGAGGGCTACGTCGCCCGGAACGTGCAGGACCGGATGGGCCTTGCGGAGACCCCGGAGGTGGACCTGACGAGCGACCCGGCCCCGCTTATGCTCCTGGGCCGGTTCTCCGACGGGCGGGTGGTGCTGCCGTCCGCCTCGGCGGGCAACGTGCGCCCCGACGAGGCCACGATAGACCTCGACCCCTTCGACGTGGACGTACGGGAGAGCGTAAGCAGTGGCGGCCTCCAAACGCAAGCGCCGGTCACGGGCGATCTACGCCTGGAGCTCTCGGAGGCCGAGGTGAACCGCATCGCAAGCTCACAGGTGACCACGTTCCCGATCACGGGCGTGGATCTGAGAAAGGGGAGCGTCCTCGTGAACTCCGAGGTCTACGTTCTGGGTGTCCCGCTGCCGGTCGGCGTCGAGGGGGGCGTGGAGGTGCAGGACAACGCTCTTGTTTTCCTGCCGTCGGGAGTGGAGGCGTTCGGGGCGACGGTGCCGGAGGGTGTAGCCGCCGAGCTCCTCGGGGGGACGAGCTTCGTTTATCCTTTGGGAGAGCAGTTCGGCGGAAGCGTGGTGACCGGCGTCGCGCTTCGGGAGGATTGGGTCGTCCTTACCGGGGAGCTCGGGGCCCTGCCGGTTGGGTAGGAGCGGTTGATCCCTCGTAGCACCTTTGCTATCGTTCGCGGCGGTCGCAGGGCTTTGGAGGGGCTCTCGGTCCGCCGTGGAAGTCTACAGCCCTCCGGTACAGAATTCGCTGCGGGACCGTTACAGCGGCGCCGGCAGATCCGGGAGCACCACCTACTTCTGCCCGCCGGCCACGTTTGGAGAGCGCATTGATCAACTTCGACAACGTCAGCAAAGTCTACGGCAACGACTCGATCGCCCTGGACCACGTCGACCTCACGATCGACCCTGGGGAGTTCGTCTTTCTCGTCGGGGCGTCGGGCTCTGGGAAGTCGACGATGGTCCGGCTGATCCTCAAGGAGCTCGAGCCTTCGTCCGGGACCATAACGGTGAACGGGGTGAGGCTCTCGTCGATCCCGCACCGGGCCGTGCCGAGGCATCGGCGCGCGATCGGCTGCGTGTTCCAGGACTTCAAGCTCCTGCCGAACAAGACCGCCGCCGAGAACGTCGCCTACGCGATGGAGGTGACCGGCCAGAAGCGCCGGGCCATAAGGGTTAAGGTGCCGCAGATTCTGGACCTCGTCGGCCTCGGCGAGCAGGCGGACAAGTACCCGGGCCAGCTCTCGGGCGGCGAGCAGCAGCGCGTCTCGATCGCGCGGGCTTTCGTCGGGCAGCCGCCGATCCTTATCGCCGACGAGCCGACCGGCAACCTAGACCCGGATACGTCGGTCGGGATCATGCAGCTTTTGCACAGGATCAACCGCATCGGCACCACGGTCCTCGTCGCGACGCACGACAGGGAGATGGTGGACGTGATGCGCAAGCGCGTCGTCGCGCTCAAGGACGGGCGCGTCGTGCGCGACATGGTAAGGGGGGGCTACGCCAATGAGGTTTAACCTGGGATTTTTCCTGCGCGAGGCGGCGAAGAACATGCGCCTGAACGCGCTGATGAGCATCACGGCGGTTACGACGACGGCGGTCTGCGTCCTCATCCTGGGGGTGGGCCTCCTCTTCAGCGCGCACGTCGAGTCCCTTATCCGCCAGGTCGGCAAGGACGTTGCGATCACCGCCTTCTTCCCGGAGAACGCACCGAGGGAGCAGGTGGACGAGGCCCGCGCGAAAGTCGAGGGCTACCCGGAGGTAGCGGAGGTCACCTACATCTCGGAGGCCGAGGCGCTGAACCGCTTCAAGGAGACCTTCTCAGAGCAACCCAACATCTACGAGGGCATGGACCCTGGGGTGCTTCCGGCCTCGCTGGAGATACGGCTCGCCGAACCCGGGGCCTCCGATACCGTCGCTGAGAGGCTCAGGTCGGACGGGTTCGAGGGACTCAACTACCCGCAGCAGGCGATAAACCGACTGGATCAGGTCACGGGGTACGTGGTCTGGGGCCTTCGGGCGGCGACGGTGCTGTTCCTCGTAGCGAGCGTCCTGCTTATCTCCAACGCCATACGGATCTCGATCTTCGCCCGGCGCAAGGAGATAGAGGTGATGAAGCTCGTCGGGGCCTCGGACAGCTTCGTGAGGACGCCCTTCGTCCTCGAAGGGTTGGTGCAGGGTTTGGTCGGAGCTACCCTGGCCGCCCTCCTCGTGGTGTGGGGAAACGCCATCTTCGTCGAGTGGGTCCAGAACCAGATCCCGTTTATCCCCATCTCCTCGGCTGCCGTCAACACCCTCTTCGTCCTTGTACTGCTGATCGCCGTCGGCGTCCTTATCGGCGTCCTCGGCAGCTTCCTCTCCGTGCGGAGGTTCCTCAGGGTCTGAGCGCGAAGCGCTCGAACCGGTGGTCGCCATTCCGGCTCCTTTGGTTGGGCGTTGGAGGGCGCAGCGCCGTGGCGCTTCGGCTTGGAATAGGGGCGTTCCCGGAGCTATGACCGGAAGGACCAAACGGCCGAGATGGTGATTAGTCCGGCGGCTCTTAGATGGTAGACTCAGGACGTGTTGTCCTCGAGTCTACCATCCCTTCTTCCATGATTCTTCCGGCGCAACTGGTTCGTAGGGGCAAGTATTCGGTCGCGGATCCGCTGTTCGTGGATGAGCGGCGTCCGGTGCTGGTCGCGCGCAAGCTGAGGCGCGGGGCGGAGGCGGGGGACATCGTGCTCGTGAACGTCCGCGAGAAGGGGCGTTCCCTGCGCGGCGAGGTGACGAAGGTTCTCGGCTCTCCGGACGATCCGCGCAACGTCTACGACGCCCTGTTCGCCTCCATCGAGACCTCGCGGAGCTTCTCGCCGAAGGTCGAGGAGGAGGCCGTCACGGCTTCCCGCAAGGACGTCGGGAAGCGGGAGGACCTGCGGGGGCTGCCGACCGTCACCATCGACGGCTCGGACGCGAAGGACTTCGACGATGCGATCTCCATCGAGTGCATCGAGGACGAGGGCTACCGCGTCTGGGTCCACATCGCGGACGTGACCCATTACGTGCGGCCGGGGACGAGGCTCGACCGAGAGGCGATGAGGCGGGGCAACTCGGTCTACCTCCCCGGTACGGTCGCCCCTATGCTTCCGCGCGCCCTTTCGGAGGACGCGTGCTCCTTGAGGCCCGGCGAGGAGAAGGCGGCGGTGACGGTGGAGATGGAGGTGTCGGCCTCCGGGGAGACCAGGAGTAGCCGCTCGTACCGCAGCCTGATCAAGAGCGACGCCCGCCTGACCTACGGTGGGGTCGACGCTTTCTTGCGCGGCGAGGGCGAGGTCATGGAGCCCGAGTTGGTGCGGGAGGCTTACGAGCTCTCCCGCCGGCTGAAGACGCGGGCGGCGGTGCGCGGCAAGCTCGAGCTTGGGGGGCGCGAGCCCGAGTACGAGGTCGACGAGCGCGGGGTGCCCATCGCATCGGGGGTACGCCGGTCGACGCCCGCGCGGGAGCTTATCGAGGAGCTCATGATCCTGGCGAACGAGGCCGTCGCCCGGGAGATCCGGGGCAGGGACGGCGCGGTCTACCGGGTACACGAGAGGCCGGACGACGAGGATATGGAGAAGCTCGCCACGCGGCTCGGGGCCATCGGGGTCGACGCGGAGCCCACGCCGGAGAACCTCGGTACGATCTCCCAGCAGGCCAAGAACGACGCCGTGAACTACCTGATCCTGCGCTCCCTCCCGCGTGCCTTCTACTCGCCGGCGAGCCTCGGGCACTACGGGCTCGCGCTGGAGAACTACACGCACTTCACGAGCCCCATCCGCCGCTACTCCGACGTGCTGGTGCACCGGGCACTTCTCGGCGAGGAGGCGCCGCAGGATGCCACCGCGGCGGCGGGCGAGGTCTCCGAGCGCGAGTGGAAGAGCACGGTCTGCGAGCGCACCGCCGACCAGTACACGCTTATGTGGTTGATGCGGGATCGCGTTGGTGACTCGCTGGAAGGGACGGTGGTGAGCACCGCCGCCTTCGGGCTGTTCGTGGAGCTGGAGACGGGGGCGACGGGGCTCGTGCACGTCAGCAAGCTGCCGGG
>JADDPR010000246.1 GCA_016781775.1 Rubrobacter sp.
CGACGCCCGAACCCAGTCCTGCCCCGGCGACCGCGAGCCCTTCGGCGGCCCCCGCGAACCCCGCCCCGGCGCAACCACTACGTTCCGGCATTCGGCTCAGGTCACGGTCAATGCTCCTCCTCGCCCTCATCCACGAACCACGGGCGCTCCACGCCGCGCCACTCAAGCTCCGCGAAGACCCTGGAGAGGGTCTCGTGCTGCTCCTTCTTGCGCTTCGCCTCGGTGAGCGAGGCCCGGTAGCGGTCCGTGAGGTCGCAGTCCCACCCGAACTCGACGTCCCCGTATCCCTCCAGGAGCGCCTCTTCGGTCCCGCTCAGGGGAGCGCCGCAGGTCCGCAAGACGCGAGCAACGCCCCTCTCTAGGGCGGCCTGGTACTGCGCCTCGGTGGGGACCTCCAGCCTACGCAGCCGCTCGTGCAGACGACCCATCGCGCCTCCCCTCCAGGGCGGCCAGACGTTCCTCGAACTCCTCCGTCTCCCGCACCTTTCGCTCCTGCTCGACGGCGCGGATGATCGTGTTGCAGATCTGGTTGAGGACGGTGCCCATCGCCGGCGTCACCTTGCCCTCCTTCACGTCGCGTGCCAGCGCCTTCAGCTCGTCCTTGAGCTCCCCGATCTCCAGCGTCGCGGGCGAGTGCACGGCCCTCCCGCCGGCCCTCGCGTTGCGCGACCTCCGCTCGGCGAGTTCGGGGTCGTGGTGCCAGCAGTAGGGCTCGCCGGCCTGCGGGGCGTTGGGGCAAGGGCGGCCGTACTTCGTGGTCCCCGTGCACAGGACCTCCCGGGGAGGGGTAGGGGAAGTCCCGTCGCCCACCCCCGCGTTCTTTGCTCCTTGGTTCAACTGACCGCGTTCTGCCTTGCTCATGTCTCGCTCCTTTACCGATACTGCTATGGATGGGTTCGTTAGGTTGCGCCGACGCCTGGCGCGCAGCCCGCTGGGGCCGAGCCTGCCGCTCACGGGGACGCTCCCCTCGGCGTCGGTTCTCTCGTCATGCTCTGAGTTTCTTTCCGTCGTTTGGTCGCGGCTGCCACGTGAGCCACGTATACTGCCCGCCGTGGAGGATAAGAAGCCAACAGACCCGGGCCACGTGAATCGCAACGGGCAGGTGACAATCCGCGACACCGGAACTAGTGGGGCGGACTTCGGTCAACGCATCTTTCAGATGGGGTGCAGCAGGTGTGGGGCGGTCTACGGCTCTTACAGCGGCGATGTCTTTCAGCGCAAGTGCCCCGACTGCCAGGATGGCAGCGCGGGACCCGTCCTGGTGTAGCTCGTACCTCCTCCTCGTTACCGACACCGATGACGCCAGTGACACCCATGACACCATGACACTGGGGTGTCGTCCGCCCCGAGATCCCGGCCGCATGACACGGATGACACTCATGACACCATGACACCCCCCTCTCCCCCGGTCCGATCCCCCGCCGGACGGTCCCAGACATTCTCGGAGTATTCTTTCTTTAGGACGATGGATCTCGCCTCGGCGGACCGCTGGCCCTTCTCGGCGAACAGGGTCGGGCTGTTTCGGGCCGCCTTCTGTGCCGCCTGCGTTAGGGCGTCTGGGATCTTCGGAAGGGCCTTCGCGTAACCGAGAGCTTTCAGCGCGTCGAACAGCTCCGTGGCCGACCCCTCCCAGGAACCCCCATTCTTGTCGAGGAACTGCCCCAGGGCGTAGGCCAGGAGGTCGTCCTTGTTTTCCTTCTTGAACTCGGCGTAGACGCGGTAGGACTGCGCGACGAAGTATCGGGCAAGTTCCCACGCCTTATCGAGATCCTCCTTGCGAACCTCCTCGACGTACTCCCCGTCCTCCACCGTCCGTACGAGGGCTAGGACGAGTGCGAACCGGGGGAAGTGGGCCTTCATCTTCCCGAGCACCCCACGCATGAACGTGGGGGTCCCGGGCTCGTCGGCGCTGTCCTTGAGAGCCCGCTTGTACGCCTTCCACGCCGGTATCGCGTCGTGTGATAGGGGAACGTCCCTCGGAGCGGGGTTCCCGTACTCGTCCTCGCCCATCTCCAAGGCGTAAAGGCGGTTCCAGACTTCGACGTACCCCTGCTCGGCCTCCACGGAGACATCCCGCTCGGAGTCGGGTTGCATCCTCGCGTCGGGCCACACGAAGAGGAAGCGCTCGACCATGCCATCCCCCGCCTCGATGTCGAGGACATGCAGCTTCTCGGGCTGGATGCTCCCCACCACGGAGACGCACGGGTACTCCACGTCGTACGTCTCGTCGTTGGTCTTCCTGTCCACCGGCGCGACCCTGCCACTGTGCTGCGAGAGCCAGAACTGGCGGTCCGACCCTTTGCCCTTGTACTGGTTGAGAGAATTGAAGAATCCAGCGAGCTCGTCGCGGGCGAGCACCAGTCCCCTCGGGTTTTCCGCCATCCTCACTTGCAGGGCTTCCACGGTGGCGTCCCCGACCCGTATGCGCTGCTTGGTGGGTTTCTCGGGTTCTTCGGGGGTGCGCTGCTTCTTCTTGCGGGCTTCGGCCGCCTGAGTCTCCCACTCCCGGTGCTCTCGTTTGTACTCTTCAAGAGCAAGCTTGTACCGATGGTTGAGGATTTTGCCTTGACGGTACACCGGCAACATAGCGGCGTCCTCTGCCGGGCTTTTGCCCGAGGCGGGAGGGGCCACGACTGCTGTGTACAGGGTCGGGAGTTCGGGCCACGTGCGCTCTATCCTGAACCGGCGGCTCGCACCTATGGCCGTCCCGAGCGCCGCGACCATCGGCAGGGCCACGAACTCCACGGGTGCTTCCTTCGCGTGTGCCGCCTCCTCAAGGTAGCGCCTGAGGGTGGGAGGGAGCGCGTGCAGGGGGAACGGCATACCGTCCACGCGGTATCGGAGCGGGGCTACCCCTAGTGTCATGGTGTCACAGGCGTCATGGGTGTCAGGGCGGGGCGGGCCTGAGGGGGGTGTCATGGTGTCACAGGCGTCATCGGCGTCATGGGCGGCACCATCCGGGGACTCGTCCTCCCCCTCGTCGAACTTCACCCCGGAGAAGTCCTGCTCTGCGCCGTAGAACTCGGTCCTCCCGACAAGCGCCTTACGAATCGTCCTGTCCCGGTAGTCTTCTCGGTTCCACTTCTCGCGCATCAGCGCCGACCCTCGGAACAGGCGGTCGATCTGCTCCTCGTCCTGGGTGTAAAAACTCAGGATGCTCACGAGGGCGAAATCCGCCGCCGAGTCGTCGTCATCGTGTCCTGAGGTGTCGCCCTCGTCGTAGAGCCGTGCGAACTTCTCGCTGTTCTTCGCGTTGCGGGCCTTCTCCAAGACCTCCTCGTCCTCCATAGCCGGGGAAACGGGATCTGGAATCTTCCCATCGTCACCGAGACCCGGACTGTCGGGAAGCTCGGGCAAAACACGGTCCAGTTCTTCGGGGTCGTGTAGTTCCCCCGTCGTCTCCGTGACGCTCACCCCCGGGGCGTCAGCGTACTTGCGGTTGTGGGTTCCGGGCACCCTGAGAAGCTGCGTGAGGTCCCAACCCGACATGTCCGCCCCTACGGCGCGGGCGAGGCGCCTGTTGAGCCGTTCGGCGGCCCTGGGCTCGACGGGGCGGGAGAGGAGCCAGTAGAGTTGCGTCCTCCTGGGCGAGCTCTCGACCACGACGCTAGGTTCCGGCGCGTCCTCGGAGACCTGCGCCCCGTCGCCGTCGGCGTAAAGCGCGCGAACCGGGGCGGCGGTATCTTTCGCCCGGTGCTCCTCCATGAGGAGGTGGGCGCAGAAGTACGTCTCGCGCCCGGCCTCGTCCTCGTCGCGGGCGTAGCCTGCGGCGTCCTCCGCCTGCCCAGGATAACGGAAGTACCGCTCCCGGAAGTCCCGAAGCCTCTCGCCATCGCGGGAGCCGGAGGCCACGCAGAGGTAGCCTTCCGCGCCACCGAAGACGGCGTACCACAGGGCGAGGGCTGCGTTCTCCGATTCACCCGTCACGATGCCCTCCCCGCCCGGACCTGCTCCGCGAGGTCCTTGAACTTTCTGACGCCTGGGCCGTTGTCGTTCGGCAGGGGGTGGTAGTAGGAATATCCGTCCGCGTGCTTGTTCGTCGGCCGCTGCCGGAACCGCCAATTCTGGTCGCTGCGCTTCACGGGCTTGTACCCGGCGTCCAGCATCGCGCCTTTGAAGGCGCCATTGCTTACATAAAAGCCCCCCGCCGCCTCGAAGTCGTGCTTCATCACGTAGCTCGTAGACGGCCCGACCCTCCCCGCCGGCTTCATCGCGACCTCGATCCACGCCCGCAGCGCCGCCTGCTCAGTGGGACCCAGGTTCTCGTACTCGCGCGGGTCGTCCACGGTCCTGGCACCATTGACACCGGGACTCGTGGCTGCTTTTTTGGGTGTATCCTGCTGCACCGTGACCTCCTTGGGGTCCGACGGGGCCGCGATCTTTGGTAGGGGAGCGGCCCCCGTTACTTCGCCTTACTTTCCTTCCGCGACCTGCGTTTGCGCTGCCACCTTGTCGCCGAACGTCGCCAGCTTCGCCGCTATCTCCTGCTGCTCCTGCGAGAGCCGCTGCTGGCGCTCGACCAGAGCCGATATCTCGGCGCGGAGCCCCTCGTCCTCGTACAACTCGCTCAAATCGACCCTCGGGGTCCCGCGCCTAGGCGGGACGTGCGGCGCGTCCTCCGTGAAGCCCCTCGGCCAAGCGACCTCCTCCGGCTTGAGGCCGAAGACGGCCGCTATCCTGGTGGCCTTTGGCTTCTGCGGGACGACCTTCCCCTTGCGGACGCGCCAAAAGTTGACCTTGTCCACCTCCGCGAGACGCGCCACCCGGGTAGGTCCGCCGAACTCCTCCACGAGCTCCTCAAGCGACCGTGGCGCGACGGCGCTCTCTTCGCTAAACATCTCCACCTGTCTTCGCCTCGCTTTCGGCGTCGCGGGGCCGCCCGTTGCGGACCCCGTATACCACTATTGTAGCATACAATGCTTACGGCTACAACTGGCTACGTGACTCGCGTCACACGAGCGCCCGCGTGGGGCGGGGCCGCCGGAGAGCGACGACCCCTCCCCGGCAGGCGCTACTGGCGCTCCTCCCGCTGCCGCCTGTGGTAGCGATTCACCGCGACCTTGTAGCCGTAGCCCTCGTCAGGCGTCCAGAAGCCGCGCTCGTCGAGGACGCGCACGGCCTCTTCGCCGCTGGTGAAGTGCGGCTCCCACCAGCCCGGTTCGAGATGCCTCCAGAACGCCTCGTGTTCGTGCTGCTCCTCCGAGCCCGTGCCGTCGCGTTGTCCCTCCGGCTCGTGCTGCTCCTCGGGCTCGTGCTGCTCCTTTTCGGCCCTGGCGGTTTGCGCCTCACGCTCGGCCCTCTCCTGCTCGCGCTGACGTTCGCGCTGCTTACGTCGCGCGGTGGAACCGGGGGTTCCCTGCGCTGCCAAGTGCAGGTCTTTGTAGAAACCCACTTGGTCTCCTTCCTCTTCATTGGTCTCGACTCTCGTCCTGCCCGTCGCCTACATCTTCACCTCCTTGTGTACTACTAGTGTTTTAACATAGCTATAGCTATACTGTAGCTTACCAGATGCTGGCGAGGCTAGAATCAGCGAAAGATGTGACAAAGAGAGCCCGCAGCCGCACGTACAGGGTATATTGGCTTACTTCTCCACATAAATCGCGTTAAGATGTTGCAGGATCAGAGCTATAGGTAGAGCGTATACTTAACGAAAGGTACACCGTGATAAAGCCGTTGAAAACGATACGCCAAGACCGGGGCATCGGCGTGCGCAGGCTGTCGTCGGGCGCTCCGGTGGCCCCGCGCACGATCATCACTACGGAGAAGGGCGAAAGCACACCGAGCTTGGAGACCATCCGTAAAATCAGCCGCTTCCTCAAGGTAGACCCCATGGAAGTCGCGGAGTTCCGGGAAGCATTGAAAGATCAAGGCTTGGAGGAGCTACCGCCGGAGGACCCCCCACAACCTGCGCCCCCAGCATACTCGGCGGGCGCGGAAGAACCTAGGGACCGGGGGCAGATGATCGAGGAGCTCGTGAGGCTGATGCGCAATCTCGGACGAGCCGACGTGGACCGTGCATACCGACTCCTCTTCGAGAACGAGCCGCCGACCTAAACCCGCGCAACCCGCCACAAGCCAACCTCGGCCGCCTCTCAGACCTCGACCATGAATGCAGATTTGCATACTTGCTATTAAGCAACGTTTGTGGTATAATAAGGGGGTCAAATAAGAGCGGCCCCGGCGGTGCTGGAACACCCCGGGACCACGGCCCACCAGGAGGCACCTGATGGACACTACCAGTAAAGCAGCGCCCAAAACCGGACACAAGCATCCCCCCTCCACCCGCGAGCAACGCGGTATCGCCCTCTTCCGCGAGGGCGCGGTCTCCGAGCACGGGGACCTCTTCGTGGTGCGGGGCGGCAGCCGTAAGTACACCGTGAGCCTCGACCGGGAGACCTGCACCTGCCCCGACTTCCAGGCTCGCCGGTCGGCCTGTAAGCACCAGTTTGCAGCGACCCTCGCCGAGGCCAAGAGGCGCTGCCGCAGGGCCGCCCGCACCGCCGACAGGCCCTCCCGCCGCCACACGGAGCGCACGGAGCGGCCACGGGAGGACCGTCGTGATGCCGCCCGGCCCTCCGATACCTCCCGCCGGGACGAGTCGCTCCGTGGCATCCTCGACCCGACCCGGGTCAGAGCCAACGTCGAAAAGATGGGCGACTGATGGCCGCCCCCGACCTGGCGGTTTGGGCTGGGTATCTTGCCCGGCGGATAGCCACCACCCCGACCGATTACCAGGGACACGAAGACATTCCCGAGGACGCGGCCCTGGCGCTCGTGGAGGCTCTGGAGCCGGGGGATCTCGACCGGCTCACAGACGCGCTCTTGGAAGCCGCACCCGGCTTCGCCGAGCGGGTGACGGATGCCATGCTCGGCGACCTTAAGGAGGAGATGCACCGGAGGACGGACAACGGGGAGTTCGGAGGCACCGCCGTCGAGCTCATCGAGGAAATCGAGGAGAAGTGGAGGCAGGATGCTTGAGTTGATGGAACTACCCAGGGGTGTCTGGCGCTGGCTCGCCGAGAACGGCCGCGACCTCGGCCGCATCGCGACTGCCGCCGAGAAGATAGCCGACGAGCTCGCCGCGATACGCAAGGCCCTGCAAGAAGACGAACAGAAGGAGCAGAACCGTGACTGAGCAGAACACGACCCCGGAGACCGCGACCACGGAGGCGAACGCCGTGCATCACCAGACCAAGAAAGGCGCGGATCTCGCGTTGGCGAAGAAGGCCATCTCGCCCGACAGCCACAAGGCCATCCACGAGGGCCGGATCTCGTTGGAGGAGGCGCGCGAGTTGGGCCGGGAGGGGTCGCCTTTCGCCCCCGCCAAGAAGGCCGCCGATAAGAACGACCGGAGTCGCCTTTGTATGTGCCAGTGTGGCCGGGAGACGCGAGGCCGTTTTGCGACGGGTCACGATGCCCGTGTTAAGGGCTGGATAGTGAAGGCCGTCCGGGAGGGCACCTTGGACGAGCTCTCGGAGGAGATACAAGGATACGCCGCCGAGCGTGACCTGATCCGACAGACCCAAGAGCGCATGGCAGCCGAGGAGCGCAAGCGCCAGGAGGTCGCAGCGAGGAAGGCCGAAGCCCAGCGCAAGAGGGAGGGCGAGACCGCCGCGAAGAAGCAAAATGCCGACAAGTCGTAGCCACCGACCGGGGGCGCGGGCAGGTGGTATCCTCTCGCGCCCTTTGCCTATGAGTAGGAGGAGTGAAGTGTCCAGAGTCATCCTTTATACGCGGGTTAGTACGGACGAGCAGGCCGAGCGGGGATACAGCCTCCCCGAGCAGATGCGCGAGCTCCGCGAGCACGCCAAACGTGAGGGGTGGGAGGTCGTCGAGGAGGTCGTGGACGCGGGCTACAGCCGCAGCAGCCTGAACCGTCCGGGGATGAACCGCGTGCGCGAACTCGTGGCGGCCGGGGACGTGGACGCGGTACTCGCGTGGAAACGCGACCGATACGGCGCGGCCCCTTGGCCGGGCGTCCTCGAAGTGGAATTCGCCGCCGTGGGGTGCGCCCTCAGGTCCCTGGACGACTCCGGGGAGGGCGAGGACGCCGAATTCATGGGGGGCATAAAAGACCTAATCGCCAAGAGGGAGCTGCGGGTCATGTCCCAGAGGGCGGGCATGGGCAAGCGCTCCAAAGCACGCGAGGGAAAGATCGTGGGCTCCGGCCCGGCGCTCTTTGGATTCAGGTACAACGCCGACCGGACCGGATACGTCGTGGACGAGGAGACGATGCCGATAGTGCGGCGGATCTTCCGCGCGATAGGCGCAGAGGGGAGCAGCATGTAGGCGGCCGGTCGCGCCCTGGAGAGGGACGGCGTGATGGCCCCCTCGGGGGACGTTGGCACATCAGCATAATTCGCCGCATGATCGACAACGACTGCTACCGACCGCACACTTACGAGGAGGTGGCGGCCCTGGTCTCCCCCGTGGTGGCGGCGGGCCTCGACAAGAACGCCTCGTACGGGCTCTGGCACTTCGGCAAGGAGCGGATCACGGGTCCCGCGAAGGGGCGGCGCACCCACCGCAAGCAGCCGCGCTCGGAGTGGATCGCGGTCCCAATTCCGGGTGCGGGCATCCCCCGAGAGTGGGTGGACCGGGCGAGGGAGGCCGTCGAGGACAACGTCAGGCCCGCCTTCGGGGCCGGGAGGACTTACGAGCTCGCGGGCGGTATCGCCTACTGCGGGGAGTGCGGCCTGAGGATGACGACCCACCAAATCGGCAAGGCCCCGAAGACCTACTTCTACTACGCCTGCCCCACCACCCGGAAAGGCAAGGGCTGGGGCTGCGACAACCCGCGCCACCGAGCGGAGATCCTGGAGCAGGCGGTGGTCGAGGCCGTGGACGGCGAGCTCCTCGCCGACCCCGACAGGCTCGCGGCACACGCGGACGCGGCGATAGAGAGGGAACGGTCGGCGATGCGGAGCCCCGCCGACGCGGGGAGAACGTGGGCCGAGAAGATCGCCGAGTGCGACCGCAGGAGGGCGAAGAACCAGGAGATGTTCCGGGCCGACGCCATGACCCTGGACGAGTTGAAGGCGGCCAACGCCGCCCTGGACGAGGAGAGGCGGGCCGCTGAAGAGGGGCTTCAGGCCACCGCGCGGGCGGGGGAGCGGGTGGCCGAGATGGAGGAGGCGAAGCGCGCCACGCTGGAGATGTTCGGCACAGGGCTCATGGGCGGCATCGAGTGGTTCCCGCCTTCCCTCCGGCGCGGCGTCTACGCGCTGCTGGGACTGAGGGTGACGGTCTTCGCCGACCGGACGTTCACGGTCGAGGGCACGTTCGACGCGGACCTCATGCGCCTCACCCCGGAGGTCCGGGAGTACGTGGCGGAGCTCCGGGAGATAGAGGAGCGGCTGCTCGCGGAGGAGCGGGAGAACCCCGCCACCGGATACAACGTCGAGGTGCCTGACCCCGAAGGCAACCCGACCGCGCTGCGCGTGTCGGCCCACGGTGAACGCGTCGAGCGGCTGGAGCGGGAGCTCGCGGCGCTCAGGAGCAGGCTCGTATGTCGTGGCGCACCGGCATCAGGATGACCGTGATCGGTCTGGGGAGCCTTGGCTTTGGCTTCTACCTGCTCTGGGTAGCTTCGTAGTCCGCGGGCAGCACCCTCAAACGCGCAGATCAACTTTCGTCGATGGCTGCCAGGAATCGTGAGGCGTTAATCGGGGCTCCCATTTGGTCGCCTTTTTGATACGCACCTATGTAGAAGATGCAATCGGGTGTGGCTTCACGCTCGGAGTCAACCGTCTCCACTATCGAGCCGTGCCTGAGAGGGGTCGGCTGATACCCAGAGCTGGGATGCCTCTCGTCTATAAAACGCTGCGCATCCTCTTCGGTGTTGAAGACGAGCAAGCCCGGCTTCGTGAGTTGAGCCTGCTCATCGGGCGGGATCATCACAGACAAGACGCCCGTCTGCTCCCCCGAGCCTTCAGACCAGGTAACGTTGATAACCCAAAACCACACTCTTCTTGGTTTAACGCACAAGCTGAGGTCTCAAATCTTTGCTCTTACCGTACCTGATGCTGGAGCTTTGGTATCGTCCCGCCATTAGCGGTGTCGCGTCCGTATCCTCGCCTTCATCGCCTTACCGGGCTGTCAGCCCGTGGGGGATGCGTGCGCTGGGCGAGCCGGAACGGCGGAGCGTCTCGGCCGTTCTCCTAGAATGCCGCGTTCCTACTCAACCGTGGTTGCCCCCCTTCGAAGGAGGTCCGAATTGCTGAGCATCTCCCTGACGATGGGGCTCGGCTCCTGCGGTCGCCCGGCCTTGAAGGCCTCGCCTCTCGGCTGCGGCCATTCGATGTCCAGGTCGATGCGCGTGGCGAACGACGTTGCTCCGGCGAGAACGGTCAACGCCGTCTCCAGAACCCGCCGTTGCGTCTTCCGGTCGTTCGGCATCCCGAACGGATGCCCGAACGGGAATTCGACCCCGACGACGCGAGGCGCCAACTGCGCCATCGCCAGGGCCGGCATCATGGTCACGACGACCGTCGGGATACCTGTTTTTTCGATCCACCGTGCCAACACGGGCACGTTTCGGCAACAGTCCGGTCACATCGGCGCCAGCACTACTCCGTCCGCATCCTGTTCTTCCAATGCTCTTGCGATGGCGGGCGCGGTTTCCTCCTGCCACCTATCGAGGGAATTATCGTGCCAGCCCTGGTAGCCCATGACGGAGACGTGTTCAGCCGTTGCTCCGCCCACGAACCCGGATTCGACCAGGTCGGCCAAAGGAGCCAGCGGAAGAGCGATATTCGGGTCGACCAACACGTCGTCGTTCCTGACGTGTAGGTGCGACATCGCCAGGTCGCTCGGCTCCGTTCCTCGAGGAATGAGCCTGTGCGATGCGTCCCCCCACGCCGGTTCACGGCGCTCGCGTTCGATGTCGAAAGGCGGCTGCGAGCGGACGTAAAGTCCGGCGGACGTTAACAAGGCAACCCGCGCCCGAGAGAGGCGCTTATCGAACCCCGCCCATACCTTCCCCTCCTCGACCGCCGAATCATTCTCGTACATTGATCGGAACATCCGCGGCAGATACTTATAATCGTCGACTTTCATTTGCACTCCTTTGGCTGGCCGATGAGCCGATACCCCTGCCGCTCCACGCGCTCCCTGTTGACGCGGTTTCCCCTCCGCGCACGACCCTGGCCACCGCGTCCCTCAAGGGCCCGACCGAGCTCGCCCCGCCACGCGTCGCGCGCCCTCGATCATGTGCGCCTCCGCGTCACTCACCCTCTAATATACTCTCCGCCCCCCTCTACTTCCTGCTGCTCCTCTCCGCCGCCTTACTGCTGCTCTTGCTCCTCCTGCTGGTCCTGGGCCGGTTCCTCCCCTGCCCCCCGCCGCAGCCCGCCAGCGCGGATACCGCGACGAAGAGGGCGGCGAGCAACGCCGCGAGCCTGCTCCTCATGGTCCTCCCCACGTTCGGCGTCCGTTCGCCAGACCGCCTGGTCTGGCGAACGGTGCGTGCGTTTGGATACAGTCCCCGCGGAAGGCCGGTCGGGAAACCTCAGCGGGACACGCTCCCTGCCGACCGAAAGCGCAGCGTCAACGACCTCCGCGATCGGTCGACGATAGAGGTCGAGGCCCAGAAGGCCCCCGCGCCGGTTCCGACGGCAACAAGCGTTCCTCCTCATGCTTCAGCCGAAGAGCAGGGCGTAAACAATAAAGCAGCCCCCCAGGGCAAAACCTCCGGCCACCACCATCAAGTAGACCGTGCTGGCCGGGACGAAGGTCCCCTGCATGAGCTGTCGCCGGGTGCTCCAGAATTGGTAGGCGCCGAGGACGAGCGTCGAGCAGCCCAGCCCGGCCAGTGCCAGACCCAGAATCCCGGAGAGCTCGTCCCCTCCTTCGATCAGGATGCCGACGCGCTGAACGACGATGCCGATGGAGATCAGGGCCACCCCCGTCCTCACCCAGGCCAAGAGCGTACGCTCATTCGCCAGGTGCTCGCGCGGATCGCCGGCGTCTTCCTTACCGTTCTCTCTCCCTGCCGACATTAGATTTGGTCCCCGCTCGTCTTGACCTTCGGGGAGAACCTACCCACGGTTTCACGGGACCACACCGGCGGTACCTCGGGGTATCAGCCGTAACGTTGGGGACGGCCAGCACCCGCAGGGTCGGTCTCCCGCTGTCGTCTCTCGGAGTGCTCGAGAAGAGACTGCGCCCGGGCTCCTTGGCGTCCGTCTGGCGCCTGAACCCCCTATCCAACCCGCGCCGCGGTCGTCCTCCGCTAGGTCGGGGTCGGCGGTCCCAGGGGCAAGACTTCCGGTTGAGTTGGCCGGTATGGTCCCGGTGTTCGATCTGCCGCTAAGATCCCGCCTGACCGGCCTTCCTGCGCACGTCCTCCACCGTGATCCGGCCGTTCGGTCCGCTCCCCTCGACCTCGAGGAGGTCTACGCCGAGCTCATCGGCCCTGCGACGGGCCGCCGCCGTGGCCGTTACGCGCCTGACCCGCGACCCCTTCGCCTGCGGAGCTTCGACGGCGGGCTCGTCCGACGGCTCCGCGGCGGGCGGCGTTGGCGGCGCGTCTCCGACGTCCTGCTCCTCCGGGGCCGGCGGCGGGGGCAACTCGTCGATAATGTTGTCCGGCGCCGCTGGCGGAGGCGGCAGCTCGTCGATGATGTTCTCAGGCGCCGCTGGCGGTGGCGGCAACTCCACCTCCTCCACCTCGGGGGGCGGGGGCAGATCGTCGATGATGCTGCCCGACGCCTCGTCGGTGGGGGGCGCCGCTTCTTGGGCCGCAGACGGCTCGGGCTCATCGACGCTGGCGGGCTCTTCCCGAGCCGTGGTCGGTTCCTCGGTGGCGAGGGACTCCTGCGGCGGCGCGATCGGCTCCGGAGTCGCTGGGGCGACCGGTTCGACCTCCACATCGGCCCGGCCGGTCGTCTCCGAGTCGCTCTGGGCAGTCTCGTCGACGATGCCTATCTCCCTCTGGACGACGGGCTCGGGGGTCTCGTTGCGCTCCTCGGGCTGGGCGGCCTGACCCGTGGCCTGCGTGCTCTGCCGGGCGACCTCCTCCTGCTGCTGGCCAGCGGCCTGGGCGATACGCTGGGCGGCCTCCACGTTGCTTTGCGTGGCCTGGCTGGCGGCCTCGGTGCTCCGCTGCGCGAGCTGGCCGGAGGCCTGCGTGCCCTGTTGGGCGATCCGGGTGGCCACACGCAGGTTGCCGAGGGCGATCTGCGTAGCCGTCCTCAAGGCCTGCCCATAGAGGGAGAACATCGAGCCTACAAGGCCCGCGTACGCGCCGACCGAGCGCTGAACGATCTCCCCGTAGGCCTGCGTCTGACCCTGCTGCTGTTGGCGCCGGTCGTGCTCCTGTTGGGGGTTGTCCCTCTGGCTCCGGTCCATCTTCTCCTCCCTCGCTGTTCTCCCGTGGCGTCTCGCGGTCGACGGTCTCATCCATCCAAAAGAGAGCGAGAACACCCGGCAGGCGCTCCCGCTCGAGAAGGTGCTGCCCGGGTTCTCCTCGACCGGAGGGAGCGACCCGGGTTGCCCGTGCTCCCTACTGCTGGGCGGCCTGGTTTGTGGCCTGCGCGGCCTGACCGGCGGCCTGCATGCTCTGCTGGGTAGCCTGGCCGGCGGCTTGCATGCTCTGCTGAGCGGCCTGGGCCCAGGCCTGCGCGCCCTGCTGGTAGAGGGACATCGCGGTGTTCAGGAAGTCCGAGTAGACGTTGGTCGACTGCTGGACCAGCGTCTGTACGGCCGGCTGCTGGCTCTGGGCCTGCTCGGAGAGGGTCTGGGTCACCTGCTGCATAGCCTGCGTCTGCTGTTGGAGCTGCTGCATGGAACTCTGGAAGACTTCCTGGGCGAGCTGCATGTTCCCCTGCATGACGGAGACGGCCTGCTCGTTTATCGTTTGCAAGGACTGCATGGTCCCCTGCGTTACCTGCTGCGCGGCCTGGTTCATGTTCTGCACCTGGCTCTGATCCATCGCTCTCGTCCTCCTCGCGGTTGCCCGCGATGTTCGTGTACGTCCCTTTGCTCTTGGGAGGCATACCCGCCCATACCACTTACCATGCCGGCAAGGAAGTATCGTAGGTCCTTTATGTGTCGAGAAACACATCCGCTGCAGAGCAGGTTCTCGCGGACGGGAAGGCAGAACCCTACAGGACGCCGGCCCATCTATCTGGTGCCACTAGCATCTTGCCCGGCACTCCTGCACCCACCTTCGCCGCCATGGTCCCGGCCGGTTCGGCGCGGTCCGAGGGTAGCGTGGCGAGCATTTGTCCCAGGAGCTTCGCGCTCGACGGTTCGACGCCGTGGGGTGAGAAGGAGGACGCGATCTCCATCGTGCCGAGTAGCGCCCTCTCGGTAAGGGCATGCAACCTTTAAGACCATCGTCTCGAACTCGCTCGTCTATCGGAGGCCGCTCGACCCGGCTGGGAAGCAAAACCCACGTTCTTCTGCGCCGAAAAACGTCCCGAAGAGATCGAACTCCCTTCTCCGACGTCCAATCGGAGATCGAGGCGGCAAGGACCCTGTCGAAGGATTACGCATTGTCGAAGGAGGCGATCGAGTAGAGATACCCTAAAATGGCATGGATGGCTGCTGGGAAGATTTTTTGACCCATCGCGCAAGGGACTCGCGGGACGAGTTCGCGCGTTGGACGACCGTGCTCGCCGCAGTTGCCCTGACCCTGGCCTACTTCACCGTACGGTCGGGGGCATCCTCCGCGCTCCTCGTACGCATGCTCCTCTTCGTTTCCGGTTTCCTGATCGGGGCCGCCCTCGTGCGTCTCGCCGCTCGGCTCGCCGTCCGGTATTTAGGAAGGCCCGAGCCCGCCGAACTCGCCTCGGCGTTGATGGGGGGCGCGGCCGCGGGGTTGCTCCCCTCGCTCCTACCCCGGACCTGGACCTTCGTCGGGGAGACGGACGCGACCCGCCTGTGGGCCTTCTTCGTGGCCGGGGTGCTCCTGGCCCTCGTCGTCGTCCCGCTGCGCAGGCTCTTCTTCCGTTGGCAACGAGCCGCCACCGATGGGACCACCGTGGCGCCCGTGCACACGTCGGGGGAAGAGCGAGGGGACGAGGATGGGGATTTCGACGCCGACTAGCGCGGCTCTTGACCGGTCCGCTCCGTTACGGCCCCGTCACCCGGACGACGTACAGCCCGAAGCGTTTCGGGTCCGGCGTGACCCGCCCCTTCCCCACCCTTGGGGGCGTCGGGCCCGCCTGCTCGCCCCTCCTACGGGCGGCCACTACCGGGCTGCGAGCCCGTGGAGGGGACGTCCTCGAGCTCTGCCGCCGACCACCCGGCGGGATCGTCGGTCCCGACGAGCTCGCCCTGCCACACGTCGCCCCTGAGGCCCACGAAGATCCTGCGCGCCTCCCCGGGGTCGATCCCGTGGCGCTCCCCCAGACCCTCGACGCGCTCCCCCTCGATGCGGTTCCCGCCCTCCCGCTTGATTTTGGCCACCATGTTCCTCAGGGCCTGTCCAAACTCGTTGCGGTTGCGCGCTCCCTCGGTCATGTGTCCGCCTCCTCGTAAGTTGCTTGCGTACTTCGTGGGCATTCTACGCTCACGAGAAAGCCGGGGCCCGAAGGACCCCGGCCCGTTGGCTGCGCGGCGGAGGCCCCGCACGAGCAGGACAAGCCCGGGCTGAAACTGTTCTGGGTTGCGCTCGGTCCTGGGGGGTGTCATGTTCTGATAGTAGCCAATGTTCGGGAGGAGAAATATGGAGACGAGGGAAACACGTGGTGCCCTGCACGTACCGCCCGGCGGGGGCAGGTCGTTCTGGCTGCTCGGCGAGCTGTACACGACGAAGGCGTTGGGCGAGGACACCGATGGCGCGTTCGCGTTCGTCGAGGGGACCACGCCGCCGCAGGCCGGACCGCCGCCCCATGTCCACGGACGGGAGGACGAGACCTTCTGGGTGCTGGAGGGCGAGCTCGAGTTTATGGTCGGCGGCGGTACGGTAAGGGCTCCTGCCGGGTCGTTCGTCCACGCCCCGAGAGGCATCCCTCATACTACAAAAACGTGGGCGCGACCCCCGCCAGGTACGTGGTAATGATCCGGCCGGCAGGATTGGAGAAGTTCTTCGAGGAGGTCAGCGAGCCGGCGGAGGACCCGTCGGCCCCGCCGCCCGACCACGGGCAGGAAGTCATCGAGAAGATCCTGGCGGCCGCCCCGAAGTACGGCCTGGAGATACTACCTCCGCCCCAGCAGTAGACCGATTTGCAACGAGGGCGGGAGAGACCGGAGTTTGAAGGACGCCGGTTTCTCCCTCTACTTCCACGCCTGCCTCTTCACCGGCGACGCACCCACCCTCAGGGGTCTCGACGGGCTCCGCATCGAAGGTTCAGCCTCACCTCCGGCTGGTGGTAACCCGTCCGGCGAGCGTCGGGGCGTGTTCGCCGCCCTACGAGCGGCGGGCGCGTCTACGGGGGGAGGCGAGGCTCAGGCCCGCTATCACGCAGCCCGAGACGGCCATCACGAGGCCCCACCACAGGTTCGCGTTGATGCCGATGTTCCTCTCGACGGGCTGGGCGGGGGCGAGCAGGCCGGCCAGGACCAGCGTGACGCCGAAGATCAGGACGATCGCCGAGATGTAGAAGCCTATGGCCAGAGAGTGGTCGGAGCTTTGCGGATGCTCCCGGGTCTGTTTCTGCTCCACGCGTACCTCCTGGAAAAGTAGATGTTCAGGGCGAGCACGATGGCCGCGAGCACCCAGGGCTTCTTGGGGGTCAGGCCCCACACGATGCTCCGGAGTTCGGACTCGGGCTTGGGCCGCGTGAAGAGCGAGACCAAGATCGTCACGGCGAGGCACGCGAAGAACGCCCACAGGGCGCGGTACATGGAGGCTCCGACGGAGCTGTCCAGCGAGATCGGGTACAGGATGACGCCGGTGGCCGTCCCCGTGAAAAGCCCTGTGAAGCCGCCCCAGCCCGTCGTGCGCTTCCAGAACATGCCGAGCAGGAACGT
>JADDPR010000479.1 GCA_016781775.1 Rubrobacter sp.
CTCTACCGGGCGATGGAGGCCGGGCACGAACGGGCCGCGGGAGAGTGGCAGATAGAGTGGCAGGTGGTGCCGCAGCTTGCCTGCCTGGGTGCAGGATGCGTCGGCATGGCCGCGGAAGTGGCCGAGGGGCTCGTGGTGTCCCAGGACGCGATGAGCAGGAACCTTGGGGCGGACAACGGCCTGATTATGGCGGAGGCCTACATGATGCGGCTTGCTCCTAGCCTGGGGCACAGACAAGCCCACGACATCGTCTACGAGGCAGCAACAAAGGCAAGGCAGGAAAATCTACCGTTGGAGGAGACGTTGGAAGAATTCGTTCCTGGCGAGGTGTGGACGGAGTTGAAAGGGGAGATGCCGTTGGCGCCGGAGAGTTACGTGGGGCAGCCAGACTTGGTATGCGACGCGGCGCTTGAGACGTGGCGGCGAAGCCCTTAGGCCTAGCAGCCCCTGGGGAGGGTGCCTGAAGGAGGGATACCAACGGCCGTAAGGGGACGGAAAGGAGTTTCGGAGGAGATTTTCGTGGTTTCTAACTTACGGGTGAGACGCACGTAGTTGCGGCAACAGGGGAAAGGGGAAATCTTGAAGCGCTACACGAAGTATGCGGGGCTATTGTTCAGCTTAATCGCGGTTTTTGCCCTCGTTGGGTGCGGGGCCCGCGGCGGCGGGGCGCAAGGAGGCGGCGAGGAAGGCACCTACACCATCAAGTTCTCTCATGTCGTTACCCCCGAAACGCCGAAGGGAGCCGCGGCCGAGAAGTTCAAGGAGGTCGTCGAGGAGAAATCGGGCGGCAAGGTCAAGGTGGAGATATACCCCAACTCGCAGCTCTACGGCGACGAGGACGAGTTGCAGGCGCTTCAATCTGGTGCGGTGCAAATGCTCGCTCCGGCAGGCGCGAAGTTCGGGACGATCGCTCCGCAATTGCAGGTCTTGGACCTGCCGTTCATCGCCAACTCCACCGAGGAGTTGGAGGAGGTCGTCTCCAAAGACTCGAAGGTTGGGCAGGCCATCTACAACAACGAGGACCTCGCCGCGAAGAAGATCAAGGTTCTGGGGCTCTGGGACCTCGGCCTCAAGCAGTTCTCGGCAAACAAGCCAATCCGGAAGCCCGAAGACCTACAGGGCCTGAAGATGCGGATACAGAGCGGTAGCGACGTTCTGAAGGACCAGACGGAGACTTGGGGCGCGAGCACGACCCCGATGGCCTTCGGCGAGGTCTTCAACGCGCTGCAGCAGGGCGTTATCGACGGTCTGGAGAACGCCTACGCGAACTTGTACGCGCAGAAGATGAACACGGTGCAGAAGTACATGACCGAATCGAACCACGGTTACATAGGTTACGTGTTCGTCGTCAACAACGACTTCTTCGAGTCTCTGCCGCCGGATTTGCAACAGGCCGTGACCGAGGCCGCCGACGAAGCCACCGTCTACAACCGCGAGATCGCGTTCCAGAAGGACCAGGAGGCCAAAAAGAAGATAGAAGAGGCCGGGACCACCGAGATCATAGTGCTCAACGAACAGGAACGGCAGGTCTTCAAGGACGCGGTCGTTCCCGAGGTGTGGGACCGCCACGCCGACGTGGTGGGCCAGGACCTGGTCGACGAACTCAAGTCGAGGGAAGGCATATAAGCATTCGAGTGTCCTCGGAGGGGGCGGCCCGCATGCCGCCTCCCCCCTTACTTGTGGGAGGTAACGTGTCTCTGTGGGAGGTAACGTGTCTCGCCTAGATCAGGTGCTTACCTGGATCGAGAACAGCCTGGCGGCGCTCGCGCTCGGGGGAGCGAGCGCTCTAGCCATTATCCAGGTTATCCTGCGCTCCGCCTTCGGCTACACCATCTTCTGGACCGAGGAGGCGACCATCTATCTGATCATCCTCTCGACCTTTATCGGGGCCGTCATCACGCTCCGGCACAACGAGCACGTGAACTTCGACGTGCTCACCTTCTTGTTCAAGGAACGCGGGAAGCAGGTTCTCGCGGTCGTAGGAGCCCTGATCACGGTCATCTATTGCGCGATCATCGGCTTCTACGGCTGGCTTATGGTCACCGAACCGGCCGCGCAACAGACCATAACCCCGGCGCTCAAGCTGCCGCTGTGGGTCGTCGAACTCACGATCCCGGTCGGTCTCACGCTCATGTTCTTCAGGGCGCTGGAGATCCTCTACCGTAGCGCCCGCGGCCAAAAGGCATTCGACGAAGCCCAGGAGAGCCCGTACGAGGAACAAGGCGTCGGCCCCCTCGAGAAGGAGGAAACCCGATGACCGCGCCCTCGATAGCCCTCTTCGTCGTCTTCTTCCTGCTGCTCGCGACCACTACCCCGATCGCGGTCGCGCTGGGGCTTTCGTCCTTCCTCTACTTCCTTTACTACACGACCATCCCGCTCACGCAGATCCCGGACACGTTGTTTAACTCGCTCAACACCTTCACGCTTATGGCGATACCGTTCTTCGTCTTCGCGGCCAACATCATGACCCACGGGGGCATCAGTAGGCGACTGACAGAAGCTGCGAACGCGGCCGTCGGGCGTTTTCCGGGCGGCCTCGCCCTGACCGCCGTGATCAGCTGCATGTTCTTCGCGGCCATCTCGGGCTCGAGCCCGGCGACCGTGGTCGCGGTCGGGACCCTACTCATTCCGGCCATGATAAAAGCGAACTACGGGCGGAATTTCTCGACCGGGATCGTCGCGACCTCCGGGTCGCTCGGCATCCTGATTCCGCCCTCGATCCCGCTGATCGTGTACGGGATTGCGACCGAGCAATCCATCGGGGACCTCTTCCTCGCCGGGATCATTCCCGGTCTCTTGGCCGGGTTTTTGCTCCTCGGGCTGGTGATCCTCATCTCGAAGCGGCGGGGGCTCCGCGGCCAGGAGCTTCCCATGTCGGGGCGGGAACGCGTGCGGGCCTTCCGCGACGCCATACTCGGCATCCTCCTCCCCATCTTCATCCTGGGTGGGATCTACGGCGGCTTCTTCACCCCGACCGAGGCCGCGGCGATGGCGGTCCTCTACTCCCTCGTGGTCTCGCTCTTCGTCTACCGGGAGATAAACCTACGGGACCTCGTCCAGATCACCATCAACTCGGCCAAGACGTCGGCTATGATCATGTTCATCATCGCGAACGCGATCCTCTTCTCGTTCGTCCTGACCTCCGAGCGTATACCGGACGCGATCACGAACCTCCTCATCGGGTTGGATCTCGAGAAGTGGAGCTTCCTCCTCGTGATCAACCTGTTCCTGCTCGTCGTCGGCTGCTTCATGGAGACTTCGAGCGCGATCCTGATCCTCGCCCCGATCCTGTTCCCGGTCGCGACCCAGCTCGGCGTCAACCCGATACACCTCGGGATCATCATGGTCCTGAACCTGGAGATCGGGATGATTACGCCACCGCTGGGCCTCAACCTCTTCGTGGCGAGCGGCATGTCGGGCTTGACGGTGATCCAGGTCGCCAGGGCCGCGCTTCCGAGCGCGCTCGTGCTGCTGTTCGCGCTCTTCCTGGTGACCTACATCCCCGACATCGCGCTTTCGCTCATCGGTGGCTCGGGCGAAGCTCCTCCGACGGGCCAGATCCCCTAGGTTTGGGCAACCGAGGCGGAGCCCCTGGCAGGAGTGAGACACGCGACGTTGGAGACACCGCAGATACGGACAAGACGACCGGGGCGACGGCCTACCGCCTGCTTCGTGGATGCTCGGGGTGAGCGAACGTTCTCCGAAGGAGGGTGGGGCACCCAAAGGAAGGCGCTGGGCCACGACGCCGGGCGCCGTAGTACGAAGCGTCCTGCCCTTTATCGCGGCCCTCGCCGCGCTCTACGCGTTGCCGCAGAACCTCGACCCTCCGGCGCGCTGGGCGCTCGCGATCACCGCCGGTACCCTGCTGGCCTGGATCCTCGAGCCCGTGCCGCTCGCCGCGACCTCCATCCCCATAATCTTCGCCCTCGGGGCGAGCGGGGCGGTCTCGCCCGACGGAGCGGTCGCGGGGTTCGGCTCCTCCGCTACGCTCCTCCTCGTCGCCGGGTTCATGATGGCGACCGCTATAGAGAAGACCCCGCTCGCCCGGCGCCTCACCTACCGGTTCCTGCTGCGGGTGCCCCTGAACAGCAGCGGGGTACTCGCCGGGCTTCTGGTGGCCCTCGTCTTCCTCGCCGTCTTCGTTCCATCCACCGTGGTCCGCG
>JADDPR010000175.1 GCA_016781775.1 Rubrobacter sp.
GGATCAAGGAGCTGTGGGCCTGAGATCCTCGCAACACTCATCTAGGGCCTCTTCGATCAGCGCCGCTGCCCGCTCCCAATCGCCCTGTAGCAGGACCGCGTATCCCAGGTTGGAGAGCATCTGCCCAACCAAAACAGTGTCCCCGACCTCCCGGGTCAAGGCCAGAGCCTCTTCCCACAGCTCTACGGCCCGTGCGTAATTGCCTTCCTCATTGATCGCGAGAATTCCCAACAGGCCGAGCACGTGGAACCTCTTGAGCGTCGTGGTGGCGTTTTGCTCGTCCTCCAGCTCCCAAAGCACCGCCAGGTTCTCCTCGAGCAGCACTCTGGCTCGCACGTTGTCGCCCTCGGTTACTGCCAGCATTCCCAGGCTGTTGAGCGCGGTTGCGATGTTCTCGTTGCTACCCAACTCTTTGGAGAGCTCGAGCATCTCCCCGTACGCCGCTTTTGCTCGCTCGGTATCGCCCCGGTGCTGCGTCACCCACCCCAGCCCTTCGAGCGCCTTGACCCTCACGGGCGCCGGCGTCGAGCCGCCCTGCGCGAGTGCTTGTTCCAGCCACTTCAGCCCCTCGCTCAGATAGCCCCGAGCGATCCAGAACCGCCAGAACACGCTGCTCAGTCGCAGTCCGAGTTCGGGCTCCTCTCGCTCGAAAGTCCAAGTGAGCGCCGCCCTGAGGTTGTCGTGCTCTCTTTCCAGTTTCTCCACCCACAGCCTCTGCTGCGGTCCGGTCAGCTCCGGCTCCGCGGCCTCTACCATCCTCAGGTAGTGCTTCGCGTGAACCCGCCGCAGGTCGCCGGCCTCGCCACTCTCCTGCAGCCTCGCCCAAGCGTACTGGCGGAGAGGCTCCAGCACTCTGTAGCGCGTTACGCCCTCTTCCTGCGAACCTACCACTAGCGACTTCTCCACCAGCCTCGAGAGCAGGTCCAGGACGTCGGCCGCACCGACGCCGTCTCCTGCCCCCACTGCTTCGGCGGTTTCGAGCGTGAATCCGCCCGCGAACACCGACAGCCGGCGAAATAGGGTCTGCTCAGGCTCGCCGAGTAGCTCATAGCTCCAGTCCAAGGCCCCGCGCAGCGTCCT
>JADDPR010000465.1 GCA_016781775.1 Rubrobacter sp.
GATCGATGACGAGAGGCGGCCTTCTCGATGGCGGGGATCCGGGAAGAAGAAAGGTGGGCTAAGTACATGCCCCAGGGAACGGTCAAGTGGTTCAACGGCGAGAAGGGCTACGGCTTCATCTCCCCGGACGAAGGCGGCGAGGACCTCTTCGTGCACTACTCCGGTATTGCGGGTGGCGGCTTCCGCTCCCTCGAAGAGGGCGAGAAGGTCACCTACGAGGCGACGCGCGGCAAGAAGGGCATGCAGGCAGAGAACGTCCGTAGGGCCTGACCTGCAGGGTCGTCGGCCAACGAGCCCGCGGGCCAAAGGGCCGGGTCCTTCGGGGCCCGGCTTCCGCGTGCCGGTAGGAGTTACGAGATCAAGGGAACGGCCGTTCCCTTTCCGATAAGCTTGGCGTTCTCGGAAACCCGCGCAAGCATGTTTCGGCGTTACGAGCGCCGCCGCGCGCGAGCGCCTGGAATCCCCTACAACCCGGTGCCCCTCTTCCCATCACACCACAGCCGGGGCACCGGGCCCTTCCTACCCCCGCAGCAATCGCGGCGTCCTCCATGGGGTTGTTTTCGGAGGACGAAAACGCTCCCGGCTACTCGGTGAATACCTTTGGGCATCGGAGGGTAGGGCACCGCGTAGGGGAGGTGGTGGGCGACCGTGCCTTTCGTGGTCCTGGCGATCCTATCGGTCTTCGTGGCCCTAGCGGCGGTGGCGGCCGTCTACTATCTGACCCGACGCTGGTGAGTCTCGAGCGCGCAGCCGCTCGCAACCCCGGCCGCATAGTTATTCACCGTCCCGCGCTCCGCCCCTCGCAAGATTCTCCCTCTCCCCCCGTTCCCCCGAAACTTTGCCGCGTCCCCCGAAAAGGTTCTCGGGCGGGGCGTTTCCGGATTACCTATAGCAGTAGTCAGTGCAGTTGAACCGCCTGTGTTGCACCGACACTCGGTAAGGGCAGGAAGGACACCGCAACACCTGGCAAGGCGGCATAAGGCATGCGATCAGTCCGAGGTCCAATACCACTGCATAGCGCTGTAATCCTACAGTGACGCTTCTTTGACCTCGCGGTATCCTCCGCCTACTGAGGA
>JADDPR010000042.1 GCA_016781775.1 Rubrobacter sp.
CCAGCGGGCGACGTCGGTGCTGTGGGACAGGCGCACCGGAGAGCCGGTGGACCGTGCCATCGTGTGGCAGGACACCCGGACCGCCTCCATGGTGGACGCCCTGACCCCCGAGTGGGGCGAGAAGGTCTACGAGCGCACGGGGTGGGCGCTCTCCACGGTCTACTCGTCGCTCATGCTCGCCTGGTGGCTCGACAACGACCCCGCGTTACGCGCCCGCGCCGAGCGCGGCGAGCTCGCCTTCGGGACCGTGGACTCCTGGCTGGTCTGGAAGCTGACCGGCGGGGCCACCCACGCCATCTCCGCCTCCAACGCCTCGGTCACCGGGTCCTACGACCTCACCACGAACTCCTGGTACGGGGAGTGGCTCCGGGAGCTCGGGGTGCCGGAAAGGGTCTACCCCGAGGTGCGCGACGAGACCGCCCACTACGGGACGGCCGATGGGAGCCTTTTCGGCGAGGGCGTGCCCGTCACGGGCGTCGTCGCCGACCAGCAGGGCGCGCTCTTCGGGCAGGGCTGCTTCGGGGTCGGCGAGGTCAAGGTCACCCACGGGACCGGCACCTTCCTGGACCTCAACGTCGGGGAGGAGCTCGTGGTACCCAAGGGGGGCGTCAACACCCTTATCGCCTGGCGCGAAGGCGCAAGGACGATCTACGGTCTCGAGGGCTACGCGGCCGTCACCGGGTCGGCCGTCCAATGGCTGCGCGACGGGGCCGAGCTGATCGGCAGCGTCGGCGAGACGGAGGATCTTGCGACCTCGGTGCCCGACAACGGCGGCATCTACATGGTGCCGGCGCTCACCGGTCTCTCGGCCCCTTACTGGGACTCCTACGCGCGCGGCCTGATCATCGGGTTGAACCGGGGCACCAAGCGCGCCCATCTCGCCCGGGCCACCCTCGAAGGCATCGTCTACTCGATCGGGGACTTCCTCGAGGCCATGCGCGAGGGGTCCGGGGTGCCGATCGCGTCCGTAAAGACCGACGGAGGCGCCGCGGCGAACGACTTCCTGCTCCAGTTCCAGGCAGAGATATGCTCGATGTCGAGGTGGAGAGGCCCCGCAACGCCGAGTTCACCACCAGCCTGGGCGCGGCCTACATGGCCGGCCTCGCCACCGGGATCTGGAAGAACCGCGAGGAGGTCATGGCCAACCGGTCCGTGGACCGCACGTTCCGACCCGGTATGGATCAAAGGGAGCGGGGCGCGCTCTACCACGGCTGGCGCGAGGCCGTGAACCGCTCCGCAGGCTGGCTCCGCGACAGCCGCCCCGCGAACTAACGACTACTACTCAGGAGGAAACCCTTGACCGAGGCGCGCCAGGCTACCGTAGAAGAAATCCCCCAGAACGCCCTCGAAGAACTTACGGGCCTGCTCCCGGCGGGAACCTGGAGCACGGATCCAACGGCCCGCCAGGAGCACGGACGGGACACCTGGTCCCTGGCCGTCAAAGGTAGGCCAGCCGGTGGCCAGGGGGAGACGCTGCCCGCGGGCGTGGTCCGTCCGACCACCACGGAACAGGTCTCCGACGTGCTCGCCTGGGCCACGCGCCACGAGATCCCGGTGGTGCCCTACGGGGCCGGATCCGGGGTCGTCGGCGGCGCCGTGCCGAACCGGGGCGGCGTCAGCGTGGACCTCGGCGCGTTCGACCGGGTGGAGGAGGTGGACGAGGAGAACCTGCTGGTCACCGTCGGCGCAGGCGTGCTGGGCGGCGATCTGGAAGCAGCACTGAACGAACGCGGCTTCATCTGCGGGCACTACCCGCAGTCGCTCTACATCTCGACCGTCGGGGGTTGGGTGGCCACCCGAGGCAGCGGGACGTTCTCCAGCCGCTACGGGAACATCGAGGACATGGTCGCGGGGCTCGAGGTCGTGCTCCCGACCGGCGAGGTCGTACGCACCAAGGCCACCCCGCGCAGCGCCAGCGGCCCCGACTACAAGCAACTCTTCGTCGGCTCGGAGGGGACGCTCGGGGTCATCACCCGCGTCACCCTGCGGATCTGGCCCCAGCCCGAGGCACAGGCGCTGCGCGCCCTCTCCTTCCCCTCCTTCGGCGCAGGCCTGGAAGCCGTGCGCACCGTCATCCAGGGCGGCGTCAGGCCCGGCGTGGTCCGCCTCTACGACCCTGAGGAGGGCCGCCCGACCCTGGAGCGTTTCGGCCACAACACGGGCCGGTGGCTCTTGGTGCTGGCCTTCGACGGGAGCCGGAGGATGGTCGAGTTCGAGGAGGAGGTAACGGTCGAGACCTGCTTGCGCTTCGGGGCGGTCGACCTCGGTCGCGAGCCGGCCGAGCACTGGGAGAAGAACCGCTTCGACGCCTCGTGGCTCACGGGAAGGGTGGCGATGCCGGGCGGGATCGCCGACGCCATCGAGGTCGCCCACGTGTGGGGCCGGCTCGAGGAGACCTACGATCGCATGGTAGAAGCGGTGCGCCCGCACATGTCCGAGGTCTTCGGGCACGTCTCGCACGTCTACCCGCAGGGGGCCTCCCTGTACGTGATCTGCCGGGCCCTCGAAGCCGACGACGACGCGGCCGAGCGCGCCTACCAGGACGGCTGGCGGGCGGCCATGCAGGCATGCCTGGAGACGGGGGCCACGATCTCCCACCACCACGGCATCGGTCTCCAGCGCGCCCCGTGGATGCAGGCCGAACACGGCACCGGCCTCGACGCGCTGCGCAGGATCAAACGCGCCCTCGACCCGGCCGGCATCATGAACCCCGGCAAGCTCGGCCTGGACGAGTGATGCGTCGCGCGAGACGCGAACATTTCAGCCCGGCTCCCGAGCAAGGAGAGCTCGTGGAAGAGCACACCGAAGCACGCATCGCCTCGACCGTCGTCCAGGTCCCGGACAGGCTCTACGAGGGCTACGTCTTCGACCTCGACGGGACCATATACCTCGGCGACGAGCTGCTGCCGGGGGCCAAGCGCCTGGTCCTCAAGCTGCGCGAGCTGGGCAAGAAGGTCGTCTTCCTCTCCAACAACCCCACCAAGGACCCCGAGCAGTACTCCGAGAAGCTCACCGCCCTCGGCCTCCCCACCCCGAAGGAGGAGACCGTCAACACCGTCGTCACCATGACGCAGTGGCTCCTGCAGAACCACCCGGAGGCGACGGTCTTCCCCATAGCGGAGGAGCCGCTGAAGAAGGCCCTGAAGGAGGTCGGCATCAGGATGTCCGAGGACCCGGAGGAGATAGACATCGTCATCGCCTCCTACGACCGCACCTTCGGGTACAGGAAGCTCCAGATCGCTTTTGATGCCATATGGTTCCACAAGCGCGCGTTCCTGGTGACCACAAATCCGGACCGTTACTGCCCGTTACCCGGCGGCCGCGGCGAGCCCGACGCGGCGGCGATCGTCGGGGCCATAGAGGCGTGCACCGGAGCGAAGTGCCGGGTGAACGTCGGCAAGCCCGACCCGATCATGTTGGAGACGATCATGGGGATGGTCGGGCTCGATGCCGGGGCGTGCGTGATGGCCGGCGACAGGCTCTACACCGAGATCCGGATGGCGCTGGACGCCGGGATGCCGTCCGCGGTGGTCTTGACCGGCGAGACGACGGAGGAGGTGCTCGGGGAGGAGCCGGAGGAGAACAAGCCCGATTTCGTTCTAGACAGGATCGACCGGTTGATACCGCAACGTCTGTGGCAGGAGTTTGGCTGGTCCGAGTACGACGAGTAACGGAAGGAGTCGAAGATGGCGAATAAATACGTCGTTGGCCTCGACAACGGCACCACGGGGGTGAAGGCCAAAATCTACGACCTCGCGGGCAACGTGGTCTCCCAGGGCTACCGGGAGTACGATTGCGTCTACCTGCGCCCCGGCTGGGTCGATCAGGACGTGAGCATGCTCATGGAGGCCAACTACGAGGCGCTCCGCGACGTGGTCGCGCGCAGCGGCGTGGACCCGAACGACCTCGTCTCCCTTGGTCTCTCCACCCAGCGGGCCCTGCACCTGTACGTCGACGCGGAGGGTAAGCTGCTTCGCGAGAACATGGGTATCTCGTGGCAGGACGCCCGCTGCGGCGAGCAGGTGCAGTGGATGCGCGAGGCCATCGGGGACGACGGGTACTACGACGTCACGGGCCTCCCTCTCAGCACCAT
>JADDPR010000195.1 GCA_016781775.1 Rubrobacter sp.
GCCCTCCGGCCTCTCGCCCCCGCCTTCCCTGGTAATCACCACGTCGCCCGGCCCCCAGACGAACTTGCGGCGCTGGTTCTCCCACCACTTTCGGCGCTCCTCCTCGGTGAGGCCGGGCGGGGGTTTGTGCCTGCCGCGCTTCTCGCTCATACTGCCTCCGTCGCCTCGAACCGCCAGCGCCGCCAAGCGGCATACCGCTGGTACAAACTACAGTTTGTGGATGGAGCACAAGGACCTGCGCCCTCCCGAGCGGGGCCACAGGTGCCGGGGATCTGCTACGGGCCGAGAAACCACGCCCGGCCGCCGGACTAAGAGGGAAATAGCCGCCGGACCGATAGTGTAGTTACGTAACCGAGTGTACATGCGCGAGGGCGCTCCGTCCAACCCCCTACACCGACACCTCCACCCTCGCCTCCCCAGCCCTCGGCAGCACCGCCCGGAAGGACAGGGCGTTTGTAAGAGCGAGGGCATACCTCCATCAGGCCGAAGACCACGAGCAGCGGCTGCCCCAACTCGTTCGCCTTCTGCACCGCGTACTCGAGGGCGTGGTTGTACTCGGCGCGCTGGGCCTGCTGCAGCCAGTACAGGACGTAATCCCCGTCCCTCACGCCCTTCTCGTTCAGCGGCCGGATGCGCTCTTCCTGGATCTTCCTCGTCGCCAAGGCTTGCCCTCCCGCGGGTCGGTGTGGATTGTTCTCCAAGGTAACCGGTCTGCCGGAGAGTTAAGGGTGAGAGATTACGGGACCCGTAGGCGTTAGTAGCCGGGGCGGCCCATTCTGGAGTAGGTGATCTGCTTTCCGGCCTCCACGCCCGGCTGGTCGAAGGCGTTGACCCCGTACAGGGAGCCCGCGACCGCGGTCTGAACCTCCAGGGCCTGGAACAGGTAGCCGAGGTTCTCCTCGTTTACGGCGCCCATCCTTATGGTCGAGTTGGGCCGCCCGGCCTCCGTTAGTGCCCTTCTCGTCGCATCGCACTCGACGTTCAAGAGCTCGCCCATCGTGTGTCCGCCTAGGTAGCCGACGCCTTCGAGGTCGCCGTAGGCCTCGG
>JADDPR010000499.1 GCA_016781775.1 Rubrobacter sp.
GTTGGAGCGGTAGACGGCGGGCTCGCCGTCCACCTCGGGCGCGTACCACCCGCAGCCGAAGCCGTCGGCGTTCACCACCCCGCTCAACATCTCTCTCGGCGCGTAGCTTTGGACGAGGAGCGAGTGCTCCGCATCCAGGACCAGTGAAGAGAGCGACGTCTCGCCACCTCCGAGGTAAGCGGCTATGCGGCACATGCCGGCCTCCCGGTGGAGGGGTGCGATTGTCTTCTGACGAAGATGATTACGCGTCCTTCGCGCAGCGGAAGCCGACGAAAAGCTGACGGCGGATGGGATAATCCCAGTTGCGGAAGGTATTGCGGATGGCCGAGGGCCGGGTGGCCCAGGAGCCCCCGCGGAGCACCTTGTAGTCCGGGCCGAAGAAGCCCTCGGAGTACTCCGGGTAGGGATAGGCCTCGAAGCCAGGGTAGGCGTGGAAGCCCGACGCGGTCCACTCCCAGACGTCCCCGATCATCCCCAGAGCCCCGTACGCGCTCGCCCCCCCGGGGTAAGCGCCTACAGGCGCCGGGCAGAAGGACATCTGGTCCAGGTTGGCCCGGTCGTCGCCCGGCCGGGGCTCCTCGTCGCCCCACGGATAAAGCCTCTTGGTCCCCGTCTCGGGGTCCCAAGAGGCCGCTTTCTCCCACTCCGCCTCCGTGGGGAGGCGCTTTCCGGCCCAGCGAGCGTAGGCGTCGGCCTCGTACCAAGAAACGTGGACGACCGGCCCGTTGGGATCCAGGGGCTCGTCGAAGCCGAACCTCTCCGTCCACCAGGAGTGCGGCTCGGGCTGGTACCAGTGCTTGGGCGCCGCTATGTTCTCCTTCTTTATGTACTCCCAGCCCCTTCCGTCCCAGAACTCGCGATTTTCGTACCCGCCGTCCTCCACGAACTCCGCGTACGCCGCGTTCGCGACGGGGGTCTTGTCCAGGAGGAAGGCCGGGAGATCGACGGGGTGCGCGTCCCGCTCGTTGTCCAGGGCCCGGGCGCGGTCGTCGGTGCCCATGACGAACTCGCCGCCCGGGACGTGTACCATTCCTCCGCGTTGGGGAGAGCCTTTCGGGAGCTCGACGAGGCTCTCGGGACGGTAGCCTCTGCCCTTCATGAGGCCGAAGGTTTGGAGCATGGTCTCGTTGTGCTGGGCTTCGTGCTGCAGGACCATGTTGTAGACGAAGCCGTCCTGGAGGAGCGGGTCGTCCCCGTCGAGGTCGGCCCGGGCCAGGGTCTCGAGGACCAGCTTGCGCACGGCGTCGAGGTAGACGTCGGCGTCGTCGCGCATCAGCAGGTTGAGGGATGGGCGCTCCTCCCTGGGGTGGAGGGAGGCGTCGTACATGTCGTAGAGCTCGCGGTCGGAGAGCTCGCGACCGTGGGCCTCCTTGAGGAGCCACAACTCCTCGTAGTTGCCTATGTGCCCGTAGTCCCAGATCGGGGGGCTCATGATGGGGTCGTGCTGGGCGAGCAGGTCGTCTTTGGAGACCCCTTCAAGCAGGAACCGCGTCCTCTCCCGCGCCTCCTCGAGCATGCTTACAAGAACGTCCTTGGATACCGCGCCACGAGTTTCCATGACTACGTATGCTATACGGCGTATTCATCAAATCAAGAGCCCGCGAGGCGTGGCCCAAGGGCGCCCTACGGACAGACGATGACTATTCCACGAAATTTCTTCGCCGTGTGGGCGCCGTGGGGCTGAGGTTACCGGTAAGATGCTGCTCGTGGGGTTTTCGTGGCCGCGATCCTGTCGATGCTTTTGCAGGAATTTTTCTTGCGTTGAAGATCGCGAGCATCCTGGCGTCCGGGGTCGAGCCCGCCGCCTCCTGGTAACCGGATGGGAGGTTACCTCCGAAGACAGCCGGGGCGGCCGGAGCGGCTTAAGCTTCGGCCACCCGCAGCACGACCTTGCCGCGCCCGTGGCCGGAGTCGAGGCGCTCGTGGGCCTTACCGACTTGTTCGAGCGGTAGCACCTCATCGACGAGCGGCTTCATCTGGCCGCGCTCCAAAAGGACCGACATCTCGTCGAGTCTCTGACGCTCGCGCAGGAGCAGGACGCCGTGGACCGTCAGGTTCTTGAAGTAGAAGGGGGTGAGGTCGCCCTCGGTGCCCAGGATCGTCGCGATGCGCCCGAAGGGCTTGGTGTACTGGATGCTGTTGATGACGGTGTCGCCGCCCGCCGTGTCGAAGACGGCGTCCACACCGAGCCCGCCGGAGTCGTCGAGGATCGCTTCGGTGAGGTCTTCCTTGGTGTAGTCGAGGGCGACGTCGGCGCCCAAGGCCTTCAGGGTCTCCTGGTTCTGCGTCCCCGCCGTGGCGAAGACCCGGGCGCCGGCGGCCTTGGCGATCTGGATCGCGAACGAGCCGACGCCGCCGGCTCCGCCGTGGATCAGGACGGTCTCTCCGACCTTTATCTGCATGCGCCTTATCAGTGCCTCGTAGGCGGTGCCGCCGGCGAGCGGGACGGCCGCGGCCTCCTCGTGAGAGAGGGAGGCGGGCTTCTTCGCGACTATGTTCGCCTGGGCGACGTTGTATTCGGCGTAGGAGCCGTTCGAGCCGAGGCCGAAGATCTCCGGTGTGTAGTACACCTCGTCGCCGGGGGAGAGGTCCGTGACGCCGGGGCCCACCTCCTCGACGACGCCCGAGACGTCGGCGCCCAGGATCGTCGGGGCATCGAGGCCCATCGAGGCCCCGGCGGCCCGTAGCTTCGCGTCTATGGGATTCGTGCCGGCCGCGATCACGCGCACCAGCACCTGCCCCGGACCGGGCTGCGGCCTCTCTACGTCCCTCTCCTCGAAGAGCTCCGGGCCTCCAAATTCTGGCGTTACCATGGCTCGCATACGAGTTTCTCTCCTATCGTTTCACTCCGATGACCCCCACTGTATGCCACGCGTACCCCGCTACCAAACGGAGCACGTGGTCGCTCCTCAAGCTCTCTACCACGCTGGCAAGCGGGAGAGATAGGGCTCGCAGGGGCAGGGTGCGTCACCTCGCCCGTTGACCGGGGTTTGGGCATCTCCTAACCTTCTCTCAGGGTGAAAGTATGCAAGGGAAGAGTGGAAAGGAGAGATCTTGCGGTACGAGACGGATCTTTTGACGGGCGGATGGCATGGCTAGCGCGGCGGCCCCGTCGCAGGGCGAGATCAAGAAGGTAGCCTTCGCCAGCTTTATCGGGACGGCGATCGAGTGGTACGACTTCTTCCTTTACGGGACGGCGGCGAGCCTGATCTTCCCGCAGCTCTTTTTCCCGGAGTTCAGCGAGACCGCAGGGGTGTTGCTCTCCCTCTCGACCTACGCCGTCGGCTTCGGGGCTCGGCCGCTCGGCGGCATAGTCTTCGGGCACTATGGGGATAGGGTCGGGCGCAAGACCATGCTAGTCCTCTCGCTCCTTATCATGGGAATCGCCACGGCACTTATAGGCTTTTTGCCGACCTTCGCGCAGATCGGCATCCTCGCGCCGATCCTGCTCGTCACGCTCCGCTTCATGCAAGGCATCGGGGTGGGCGGCGAGTGGGGCGGGGCGGTCCTCATGGCCGTCGAGCACGCTCCCCCAGGCCGGCGTGGCTTTTACGGGAGCTGGCCGCAGATGGGGGTGCCTGCCGGTCTCCTCACCGGGACCCTTGCTTTCCTCCTCGCCACCTCGTTCCTGCCGGCGTGGGGCTGGCGGGTGCCTTTCCTGTTCAGCTTCTTGCTCATCGTGGTAGGGCTGTTTATCAGGTTGCGGATATTGGAGAGCCCGTCCTTCGCCCGGGTCAAGGAGTCCGGTACCGAGGCGAGTATGCCCATCATAGACGTAATACGGACGTACCCGAAGAATGTCCTCCTGGCGATGGGGATGCGCCTCGCCGAGAACGGGACCTTCTACGTCATAACCGTCTTCTCGCTCGCCTACATAACTACGGAGTTGGGGCTGGAGCGCAACATAGGCCTCGTCGGCGTGATAATCGCCTCCGCCATAGGGCTCGTCACCATCCCCTTCTTTGGGGCGCTCTCGGATAGGATCGGGCGGCGGCCGGTCTACCTGCTCGGGGCGGTGTTCTCCATCCTCTTCGCCTTCCCGTTCTTCTGGATGCTGAACACCGGCGCGACGGCCTTGATCTGGCTCGCCATCATCCTCGGCGTGAACATCGGCCACGACGCGATGTATGGTCCGCAGGCGGCCTTCTTCTCGGAACTCTTCGGCACGAGGGTCCGCTACTCGGGGGCCTCCCTCGGGTACCAACTCGCGTCGGTTCTGGCGGGCGGTCTCTCGCCCCTTATCGCCGTGGCGCTTCTCGCCGCCTACGGCTTCGGTGCCGTCGCGCTATACACGGCCGCCATGGCGCTCATAACCGCGGTCTCGGTCGTCCTCGCCGCCGAGACCTTCCGGAGCGACATCGACGAGGATCAGGCCCAGGAACGGCGGCTTATCGCCGAGAGCCAGGGCCAGAGGGCGTAGGGAGACGGCTCCAGCGCCGGCCTCACAATCGTTCCACCCGAGCCCCCGCGCCGACCCGGCGCGGGGGCTCGATGCTGTTGCTACAATTTCGCCAGCATCCGGGAAAGGTGTCGAGGAGGAAAATATGCGACCAGAGGACGTCGAGGGCCTGACCGTCGGTGGGCTCCTGGATCTCGTGACGCAGCGGCGCCCGGAGCAGGACGCCCTGGTCTACGTGGACCGGGGCTTACGCTACTCGTACCGCGAGTTCAACGAGGTCGTCGAGCGATGCGCCCGGGCTCTCATATCCCTGGGCCTCCACAAGGGCGACCACGTGGCGGTCTGGGGGCAGAACGTCCCCGAGTGGGTGACCCTGCAGTTTGCGACCGGCAAGATCGGGGCGGTCCTGGTGACGGTAAACCCGGCCTACCGCGCCCGGGAGCTACGCTACGTCCTCGAACAGTCGGACGCCGCGGCGCTCTTCCTCACGAAGGGCGTCAAGGGCGCGGATTTCGTCGAGGTCCTGAAGGGCGCGGTACCGGACCTCGTTTCCGAGCCCCGGGATGGGAACGGGCTAGATGCCGAGGGACTGCCATATCTGAACAACGTCGTCCTTATGGGCGGGGGCGCCGAAGCGGTGGAGCGGACGTCGCACCTCACGAGTTGGGCGAGCTTCATAAAGGACGGCGAGGGGGTCTCGGAAGAAGCGCTGCGGGAGCGGCAGGCATCACTTTCGGCGGACGAGGTCATAAACATGCAGTACACGTCGGGGACGACGGGCTTCCCCAAGGGCGTGCAGCTCACCCACTCGAACATCGTCAAGAACGCCTTCTACATCGGCGAGTGCATGGATCTCGGTCCCGAAGATAGGGTGTGCATCCCCGTGCCGTTCTTCCACTGCTTCGGCTGCGTCCTCGGGACGCTCAACGTCGTGACTCACGAGGGGACGATGGTCCCGGTGGAGAGCTTCGACGCGGAAGGGGTCCTAAAGGCCGTCCACGAGGAGCGTTGCACGGCGCTCCTCGGGGTGCCGACGATGTTCATCGCGGAGTTGGACCACCCCGACTTCGAGAAGTACGACACGTCTTCTCTGAGGACCGGGATCATGGCCGGCAGCCCCTGCCCGATAGAGGTGATGAAGAAGGTAGTGAACGTCATGGGGGCGGACGAGATCACCATCGCCTACGGCCAGACCGAGTCCAGCCCCGTCATCACCCAGACGAGGACCGACGATCCCATAGAGAGACGCGTCTCGACCGTCGGGCGAGTCCACCCGGAGGTCGAGCTACGCATAGTGAGCCTGGAGACGGGGGAGGACGCGAAGCCCGGGGAAGGGGGCGAGCTCTGGACGAGGGGGTACCACGTTATGAAGGGCTATTACAAGATGCCCGACAAGACCCGCGAGGTGGTAGACGACGAGGGCTGGTTGCACACCGGGGATCTCGCGACGATGGATGAGGACGGGTACGTAAAAATAACCGGTCGGGCGAAGGACATGATCATCCGCGGCGGCGAGAACGTCTACCCGCGCGAGATCGAGGAGTTCCTCTACACCCACCCCGAGATCTCGGACGTCCAGGTCTACGGCGTCCCGGACGAGAAGTACGGTGAGGAGGTCGCGGCCGCCGTGAAGAAGCGAGCCGGCAGCGACCTCTCAGAGGAGGACGTGCGCGAGTTCTGCCGCGAGGGCATCGCCCACTACAAGGTCCCCCGGTACGTGGACTTCGTCGAAGAGTACCCGATGACGGCAAGCGGCAAGATCCAGAAGTATAAGCTCAGAGAGGCTGCCGTCGAGTGTCACAATCTGGTCGAAACGGCATAAAAAAGCCGACCGGAGTATCTGCCCCGGCCGGACTTTTTTTACTTCTGCTTGAGCTTGCCTACCGGCGTGCGGTTCGGCCTCCGCCTCCCACTATCGCTCGGTAGATCGCCAGCACTACGATCGCGCCGATAGTGGCTACGATGATCGTCCAGATAAACCCGCCGCTGCCTATACCGATGAGGCTCGTAAGGAAACCGCCTACGAAAGCCCCGACGATGCCTAGCAGGATCGTGACTATGATCCCGCCGGGATCGTCGCCCGGCATGATCAGCTTACCTAGAGCGCCGGCTATTGCGCCTATGATAATCCACGTGATCACGCCCACGTCGAACTCCTTTATGTCTGTGAACACTTCCAATAACCTTGTATGCCCCGCTCCATGGTCGGCAAACCTCGGCTGTGCCCTCCGCCCTGCTGCTATCATTCGCGCTATCTCTCAGGAAGGAGGGCGATGAACTTCGATCCTACCGAAGAGCAGCGGCGCTGGCGGGACCTTGCTCGCGAGTACGCGGAGGGCGAGATCCGCCCCCGCGCCGGGGCGCTAGACCGCGAGCAGAAGTTCCCCTACGACATCGTTGAGGGGATGACGGATCTCGGCCTGATGGGCCTGACGGTCCCCGAGGAGTACGGCGGCTCCGGCGGAGACTTCGTGGCCTATAACCTGGCGCTCGAGGAGATCTGCCGCGCCGACACCTCCGTCGGTATCACGATGGAGGCGCACGTCTCCCTAGGCTGCGCCCCATTCGTCGCCTTCGGGACGGAGGAGCAGAAGAGGCGTTACCTGGGCGAGGAGATCCGGGGCGGCAGAAAGCTCTGGGCCTTTGGATTGACCGAGGACAACGCCGGCACCGACGCCGGCGGCACCGAGACTAAGGCCGAGCTTGTAGACGGGCAGTGGGTCGTGAACGGCTCCAAAAAGTGGATCACCAACGGCGGAACGGAGATCACCGGGGGCGTCACGGCCATCGCCAGGACCGGCGTGCGCGAGAACGGCAAGCCGGAGCTTACCGCCATGATCATCCCCCAGGACACCCCGGGCTTCACCCGCGGCCCCGGCTACGAGAAGCTCGGCTGGCGCGCCTCCGACCAACGCCAGCTCTACTTCGAGGACTGCCGCGTCCCGGAGGAGAACACCCTTGGCGAGCGCGGCAAGGGCTTCCGCCAGTTTCTCCAGACCCTCGACGCCGGACGCGTCGCGGTCGGCGCGCTCTCGGTGGGCCTCGCGCAGGCGTGCCTCGACGAGGCGCTGAGCAGGGCGAAGGAGCGCCGGCAGTTCGGCAAGAGCATCTCGGAGTTCCAGGCGATCCAGTTCAAGCTCGCCGACATGGCGATGGAGATAGAGCTCGCCCGGAACATGGTCCTGAAGGCGGCGTGGCTCAAGGACGAGGGACGCCCGTTCGGGCGCGAGGCGAGCATGGCGAAGGTCTTCGCCTCGGAGGCGGCGAAGCGGGCGGCGGACGAGGCCGTGCAGATCTGGGGCGGCGAGGGCTTTATGGAGGGGAGCGCGGTGGCGCGATACTGGCGGCAAGTCAAGATCAACGAGATAGGGGAGGGGACCAGCGAGATCAACCGCCAGATTATCGCCCGGAGCCTCCTGACCGACGAAACCGCCTCAGAGGCGAGAGGGAAGATGGTGGCCCAGTAGGATGACGAGCCCCGAGAACGTGGGAGGGACCCCCACGCCGATCTACGCGCTGAACCTCTTCGACCTGGCCGAGAACGACATGTACCGCCAGTACTCGCGCCGCTCCGTCTCGGCGGTCGGCAAGCACGGCGGCAAGGTGGTGGCGCTCGGGAAGCTTGCCGGTGCCGTGGAGGGCGAGGCCGAGCCCAGGACTGCGATGGTCCTCGTCGAGTGGCCCTCGCAGGAGGCGTTCCAGGACTTTCTCGACGACCCCGAACACGCCGACCTCCACCCGCTACGCGAGGGAGGCACCGAAAACTACCTGTGGTGGCTCTACGAGAGCCTCGAAGACCTGCGCTCGCTCCTCGGAAGCCGGGGAAAAAAGACCCCCTAGCCTGCGTTTCGACCAGGGGCGCTCTTACCGGAAGTCTTGCCCGGAGCTCGGGGCGGCTCCACGAGTCGCCCCGGCTCTGCGCCTATCGAGGGCCAACCCGAGAGCCTAGTGTGCCACCCTCGCGGCGCCGCTCTCTGTCGGTAGGCCCGCTTCGATCCAGTCCTGCTTGCCCTCCTCGTAGTCGTAGACTTTCTCGTAACCCAAGGCGTCGAGCCTCCTGGCCGCTTGCGGCGAGTTCTGGCACGCCCTGTTGGAGCAGTACACGACGACCTGAGCCGACTTGTCCGGCAGCATCTCGGGTGCCAGTGTGTCCACCTCGGTGTGGGGAATGTTGATCGCCCCCGGCAGGTGCGCGTCCTCGTAGTACTTCGGCCCGAGCGTCTCCACCAGGACGACCTCCTCGCCCCGGTCGAGCTTCGCCTTGAGCTCCTCCCGCGTGATCTCCTTTACCGCCACCTCTTCCTCCTCTCCCGCCGCCCGCGAGCGGCACGATGCTCGTCTTCGTCCTACTACGCCCCCTCGACCGCCCTCTCGGCGGCCCGGAACCCGACCTTCGAGTGCGTCCCGTCGCAGAAGGGCTTCTTCGTCGAGGCCCCGCAGCGGCACAGGGCGATCGTCTCCTTTTCGACCGGGAACTCTCCGCCGTCGGCGTCGACGATGCGAAACCGGCCGCCCGTCACCAGGAACGGCCCGTTCTCGTACGTCGAGATCTTCGTCCTCTCTTCCATCTTCACCCCCTCTCCCGATCCGGACTAGCCACGCAGACCCGCCCCGTAAACTAGTTGCATATGCAACAATATCGCCAGTCTAGCATCAACCGATTGCGTACGCAACAATTTCGGGCTAGAATCCATGCATGGCAGAGAGAACGGGTGAAGAGAAAGCGAGGCTGCGGGTTTTCCGCGAGGGTTCCCTGGATCAGGGCCGCGAGGAGGCCTGGCGGGCGCTCATCACGGCCCATGCCGCGGCTGTAGAGCGAATCGAGCGCGGGCTGTTGGAGGCGGGGCTGCCGCCCCTGGGCTGGTACGACGTGCTCCTGGAGCTCTCTGCGGCGCCGGGGTGCCGGCTGCGGATGCACGAGCTCGCCCGCGCCGTGGTCCTCAGCCGCAGCGGGCTCAGCCGGTTGGTGGACAGGCTGGAGAAGGCGGGCCTCTTGCGCCGCGAGCCCGATCCCGAGGACGGTCGGGGCTCGTTCGCCGTGTTGACGAACGAGGGTTCGCGGATGCGCGAGAGGATGTGGCCGGTATATGCCAAGGGGATCGCCGAGCACTTCGGGGCGCACGTCTCCGACGAGGAGGCGGCCGTCCTGTGCAGGGCGCTAGGAAGGGTACGCGACGCCGCCAGGGGGAGCTAACCGGAAGTAGCGGCGACGAGGAAGATCGGCCTCGATCGGTGTGCGGCCACCGCGTGCCCCCTTCGTGGTCCGGTGGTCGGAGCAGGGGCTTCGGGGGTGGACGCCGCTCAGGGTGCCCACGAGCCGAGGCCCGTGGTGTCTTCCAGGATCTGTCGTGCCTCCTCGAGGAAGTCGTAGGGGACGAGCACGTCCCTCGGGCCCGCGGAGAGGAAATCGGGGACGTCGAAACCCGCACCCCGGCGAATGAGCGCCGGGATACCAGAGTCCTCCAGGATGCCGGTCATCATCATCGCGGAGGTCTCGTTCGGGGCCGAACCAACCTTTACCCAATCGTCCACGCGCACCAGTGTAGCGCTCCCCGATCCGGTCTACCCGCCGGTGGCGCGGGTCCCGCGCGCTGTCTAACATGGCCCCATGACGAAGCTCAAGACCCTCGTGGTGAGAGGGGGCGAGGAGTTCGAGCGTAACGCCGCGGCATACGAGGGGCTCTTGAGGGAGCTCCGCGAGCGGCAGGCCGAGGCTCGCGCGGGGGGTGGCGAGAGGGCGAGGAGGCGCCACGAGGAGCGCGGCAAGATGCCCGTCCGCGACCGGGTGGACCGTCTCCTGGACCCTGGGACCGCCTTTTTGGAGCTCTCCCCTTTAGCCGCCCACGGGATGTACGACGGCGGGGTCCCCTCGGCCGGGATCGTCACGGGGATAGGGCGCGTCTCGGGCAGGGAGGTCGTCGTGGTGGCAAACGACGCGACCGTCAAGGGCGGCACCTACTACCCGATGACCGTCAAGAAGCATCTTCGGGCGCAGGAGGTCGCCGAGCAAAACCATCTGCCTTGCGTCTACCTCGTGGATTCGGGTGGGGCGTTTCTGCCGCTGCAGGACGAGGTCTTCCCGGACCGCGACCACTTCGGACGAATCTTCTACAACCAGGCCAGGATGAGCGCGAAGGGGATACCGCAGATCGCGGCCGTCATGGGCAGTTGCACGGCCGGCGGGGCGTACGTTCCGGCGATGAGCGACGAGGTCGTGATCGTGGAGGGGGAGGGCACGATCTTTCTGGGCGGTCCCCCTCTCGTGAAGGCCGCGACGGGCGAGGAGGTGAGCGCGGAGGAGCTCGGCGGGGCCGACGTCCACACGCGCCTCTCGGGGGTGGCCGACCACCTGGCGGAGAACGACGAGCACGCTCTGGGCATCGTCCGCCAGATTGTGGCGAACCTCAACCGTCCGAAGGAGATCCCCTGGACCGTTGAGGAAGCCGAGGAGCCCTTGTACGACCCGGCGGAGCTGACCGGCGTCGTCCCGCTCGACCCGCGTCGGAGCTACGACGTCAGGGAGGTGATCTCGCGGGTAGTCGACGGCTCCCGGATGCACGAATTCAAGCCGCGCTACGGCGAGACGCTCGTCTGCGGCTTCTCGCGCATCATGGGCCACCCGGTCGGCATCCTCGCCAACAACGGCATCCTCTTCTCCGAGAGCGCCCAGAAGGGGGCGCACTTTATAGAGCTGTGTTGTTCGCGCGGCATCCCGCTCGTCTTTCTGCAGAACATCACCGGGTTCATGGTAGGCCGGGAGTACGAGAACGGCGGCATCGCGAAGGACGGGGCGAAGCTCGTGATGGCCGTCGCCAACGCTAACGTCCCGAAGTTCACCGTGATCATCGGCGGCTCGTTCGGCGCCGGCAACTACGGGATGTGTGGCCGCGCGTACTCTCCCCGGCTCCTCTTCGCCTGGCCGAACGCGCGCATCAGCGTGATGGGCGGGCCGCAGGCGGCGAACGTCCTGCTCACGGTGCGGGAGGAAGCGATGCAGCGCGAGGGCAAGGAGATGACGGAAGGGGAGCGCGAGGAGTTCAAGAAACCCATCCTCGAGAAGTACGAGAGGGAGGGGAACCCCTACCACTCGACGGCGAGGCTCTGGGACGATGGCGTGATCGAGCCCGCCGACACGAGGATGGCTCTAGCTTTAGGCCTCTCGGCCGCCGCCAATGCCCCGGCCGAAGAGACCCGGTTCGGCGTGTTCAGGATGTGACCTGTGCCAGGCTACGGGGGGCGGGGAGAATGACCGACGGCCGGAGATGCCGGGCAGCGGAGGGGGCGACCCGGTGGGGGAGAGCGTGAGCCGGCGGGGTGCGCCTTTCGGGCGGCTGCTCATCGCGAACCGCGGCGAGATCGCCGTGCGTGTGATCCGGGCCTGCCGCGAGCTCGGCATCCCGTCGATCGCCGTCTACTCGGACGCCGACAGGGGCGCGATGCACGTCCGCTCGCCGACGAGGCCCACCCGATAGGCCGCGCCCCGCGGCGGAGAGCTACCTCAGCATCGCAAAGCTCGAGGAGGTGGCCAAGAGCTCCGGGGCAGAGGCCGTCCACCCGGGCTACGGCTTTCTCTCCGAGAGCGCGGCCTTTGCGCGCGCGGTCGGGGAGGCCGGGATCACCTGGGTCGGGCCTCCTCCCGAGGCGATGGAGCGGGTCGGGGACAAGGTGCGGGCCAAGGAGCTCGCCCGCGAGGCCGGCGTGCCGACCGTCCCCGGGTACTCTGAGGACGATTCCGAGGAGGGGCTGCTGGAGAAGGCGGAGGAGATCGGCTTCCCCGTCCTCGTGAAGGCGAGCGCCGGGGGCGGGGGGCGCGGGATGCGTCCGGTGCACGACCGGAAGGACTTTCTGGAGGCCGTCCGGGGCGCGAAGAGGGAGGCCGAGGCCGCCTTCGGGGAGGGCTCGGTCTTTCTGGAGAAGCTCGTCGAGGACCCGCGCCACGTCGAGGTGCAGATCATGGCCGATCGGCACGGGAACGTGGTCCACCTCTGCGAGCGGGAGTGCTCCATACAGCGCAGGCACCAGAAGATCCTGGAGGAGGCCCCCTCGCCCGCCTTGGACGAAGGTCTCAGGGAGGGGATGGGCGAGGCCGCCGTCCGTCTCGCGCGCGCCGCCGGCTACGAGAACGCCGGGACCGTCGAGTTTCTCCTGGACGGCGAGGAGTTCTACTTTCTCGAGATGAACGCCCGCCTTCAGGTCGAGCACCCCGTCACCGAGCTGGTGACGGGCTTCGACCTCGTCCAATTGCAGCTTCTGGTAGCTTCAGGAGAGCCCCTGCCTTTCGGACAGGAGGACGTCTCCCCGCGGGGCGCGGCGATCGAGGTCCGCCTGTACGCGGAGGACCCGTACACCGGGCTCCCCTCCGGGGGCAGGCTCCTGGCCTTCGCGACCCCAGAGGGGCCCGGCATCAGAAACGACGCAGGGGTGGCGACCGGCGACGAGGTCTCCCTCAACTACGACCCGATGATCTCCAAGCTCATCGTCCACGGCCCCGACCGTGGCGCCGCGGTTGCCAGGCTCCGCCGGGCGCTCGGAGACCTTCGGGTCCTCGGCGTGACGACGAACCTGCCGCTCCTCGAGCGCATCGCCGCCACGCCGGCTTTCGCCGCGGGCGAGACCACGACGGGCTTTCTGGAAGAACACGGGCTTACGAAGCCGGAAGAGGAGCCCACGCCCCCACGCGAGGCCGTTCTCCTCGCGGCGGCCGGAGAGCTTGCGGGGGGCGGCGCTCCCGACGGAGACCCGTTCGAGGCCGGTCCGTGGCGCCTCGGCGGAGCGGCGCACCTAGTGTACGGGGGGGCGGACGGGGAGCGCGAGGTTCTCGTCTCCCGGACGGGGCGGGCCGCATCCGTATGGAAGATGGTCGCGGATGGCGAGGCGTCGGTCGTCGAGGTGCTCGCCACCGCATCCGGCTCCCTTAGAATCTCCGTGGATGGCAGGGTCGTGGAGGGCGGTTTCGCGCGGGACGAGGGGGGGCTCGCATGGGTCTCGCTCGACGGGGTCTCTTACCGGTTCGAGAAGCCGGGGCCGCCGTCCGCGGAGGGGGATACCGTCGGGGCGTCGGGCGGGGCGAGCCTCGTCGCGCCGATGCCGGGGACGGTCGTGAAGGTGATGGTGGAGGAGGGCGACGAGGTCGAGGAGGGGCAGCCCCTGCTGGTGCTGGAGGCGATGAAGATGGAGCAGACGGTGTCGGCGCCCTACGCGGGCATCGTGGACGCCCTCCCCTACGGCGAGGGCGAACTCGTCGGGGGCGGGGCGGTGCTCGCGGAGGTGAGCGAACGGGAGGACGGGTAGGGTTCATCGCCGCCGAAGGGTTCGGTTCGCGTCGGGGCTAACGGTGCCAGGGGACGATCTCCAGAATCTCGGTCGCGGCCACGACGCCGACGGGCAGCCGAAGTAGTAGCCGGTGCCGAAGTCGTCGATCTCCGCGACCCTCCCGACGAACTTGTCGCGCTGCGTTCGGCTGGATCCTTTCTCGGTATTACCTGCGCAAGGCTGGACACTCGCGCCCGGAGACGGTCCAACAGCGACCCGGCGGGGCTTAGAGAGGGCGTTTTTCTGGTATACCCCGGATTATGGAGTGGATCTCTACGGTAGCAGGTGTCGCCCTGATCTTCATCGGGCTGGCGGACGTGTTCTTTACCGTGCTCCACTACGACGGGTTCGGCTTCCTGAGCAGCCGCCTGTACAACAGGTTGTTCAACGTGTTCCGGTTTGTGACCCGGCCCCTGCCCCGAAAATACAGGTCCTTTGGGCTCTCGCTCGCGGCCCCGCTCATGGTCCCGGTGACGATCGCGACCTGGATGCTGATCGTCTCCTTCGGCTACGCTCTCGTCTACTACGACAGCATCGACGCGAAGACGTTCTACTTTTCGAGCCCGGGCCTGGAGCCGTCCTTTCTGGAGGCGCTCTACCTGAGCGGGACCGCCATCTCGACCGTCGGTTTCGGCGACATCACGCCCCAGAGCACCCTCTATCAGCTCATCACCATCTCCGAGGCCCTTATAGGCTTCGGCGTGCTTACCCTCGCCATAACCTACGTGCTCGGGATCTACGGGGTCTTGCAACAGCTGGGCGCGCTGGCCGCGGGGTTGCACCACCAGGCCCAGGACACCGACAATCCCTGGTCCATCCTCACCCCGCACTTCCAGGGGGGCCAACCCGTGGCCCTCGACGCGCACCTCATGGAACTGCACCGGGCGTTGGTCGACCTGTACGAGGGTGTGCGCCGATACCCCGTCGTCTACTACTACCACAGCCGCAGGGCCTACCGCTCCGTGCCGTACACGTTCCGCATGCTAGGCGGCGCGGCCGGTGCCCTGCGCTGGGGGCTCCCAACCTCCCACCCCGCCACGATGACCCCCTGGCTCCCGACGCTGATAACCGGCCTGCTGGAGAACATGGCTTTTATGGAGCGGCGCTTCCTCTCCAAGCGCCCAGAGGACGCCCCGGCCCCGATCTCTTTCGAAGCCTTCGAGAAGGCCCTTACGGGGGAGGGAGAGCCCCCGGACCGGTACTCCCAACGCTTCTTCGAGATGCAGTCCTGGATGTACGAGCTGGCGCATCTCGAAGGGCAGCCCGACGTCAAGGACGCGTACAAGCGCTACGGGGAGTGGCTCCCCTTCGCCTACCGCGTCCGGACCTTCTTCGAGGCCTCGGCCAAGGATCTCGGCTACAACCTCGACGAGCTAGCCCAGATTCCGGGCAAGAGGCTCTTCTAACGGCCAGGGGACGTTAGAAGCGCAGGCCCACCCCGGCCCGAATGAAGCCCGACGACGAGCCACACCGGCGCGACGGGCTACGCCTACCGCAAAGAAGCCGAAGCCCCGACGGGCTTCTAGCTCGAGAGTTGGGCCGCCATAAGCATCAGGCCGCCGTCGACGACGTAGGACTGGCCGGTGGCGTAGGATGCTTGATCCGAGGCCAGAAAGACCACGAAGCTGGCGATCTCGCGGGCGTGGCCGGGACGACCAAGGGGCAGGTTCTGCTTCTCGATGGTGGTGGGGTCGGTATCTTCGGCGCCCGTCATGGGGGTCGAGATCTCGCCGGGTGCCACCGCGTTGACCCGGATGCCGTGCGGGGCGAGCTCCATCGCCATGACCTTGGTGAGGAGACCGAGGCCGCCCTTGGAGGCGCAGTACGCCGACGCTCCCGCGCGCGGGACGTGCTCGTGGACGCTGGTTATGTTCACGATCCGGCCGCCGGACCCTGCGCCGACCATTCTCCTGGCCGCCCTCTGCGAGCACAGAAACGCGCCGTCGAGGTTGGTCGACAGGACCTTGCGCCACTCCTCGTAGGAGAGTTCCAGGAAGTCGCCCGTAGGATCGCCCGTACCCGCATTGTTCACCAGGACGTCCACGCCGCCCAGGGCCTCCGCAAGCTCGTCGATCATGCCAGCCGCTCCGGGAGGGTCGGTCAGATCCAGGCGCCTGATCTCCCCGCGGCGCCCCACGCCCTCGACCGCCTCCAGCGTCTCCCGTGCCCCCGCCTCGTCCTCGTGGTAGGTGATGCCAACGTCGTAACCGGCCTCGGCGAGCGCCTTCGCCGTCTCCTGACCTATCCCCGAATCCGAGGCCGTCACGATGGCAACGGGGCTCATCGCCGTCCCCCAAGAGAACCCTCCGTCGCTGCAAACCTCATCTTCTTACCTCCTGCATAGGGAACAGCCACCGGCCGGACGCTTTTACCCCGCCCTACCCCGAGCAAACGCAGAGGGGAGCCGTCCAGGAGGCAGAGCCGGAACACAGGGACAAGCAACCCTTCACGGACGGATGCATGCACACTTGCGTAGTCGTTCTACGACGCATCCAAAGTCTTATAGCGGTAGTCATTGCAGTCGAGCCCTCCCAGCGACCTGCACTTCAAAGGCAGTAGGGGAAAGGTCGGGGGAGTCTGCGAGGCGGCAGCCTGATGGGTGAAGGCGCAGCGGGTCAACTCCCCTGCACGACGCTGTAGGGACCGGTTCGAGAATGCCATGTTGACCCTCGTTCGTACGTAAACGCTTGGTGTGAGTTGAGATCACCATCCCAGCAAGTCGGCG
>JADDPR010000189.1 GCA_016781775.1 Rubrobacter sp.
TAGTCCGCCGAGCGCGAAGGCCGGAAGGTTCCCCCTGATCTCGTCGTGGCGCGTAGGGTCCGTCATTGGGTCCCTCCCACGCCGGAGAGAGGTCCGCAGCTTTATCAGGCCAAGCCGCAGGCGTGACTTGACGGTCCCCAGGGGCTGTCCGGTGTGCTTTGCGACCTCCGACTGGGTCGGACCGTGAAAGTAGAGCATCTCCATAACCTCCCGCTGGGCGGAGGGCAGTTCCGAGAGCGCGGCCTTGACGTGCTCGGCCCGCAGGCTCTTCCACGCCCGCTCCGACGGATCGTCCCCATTGTGGGCAACGGTATCCAAGCCTCCGGCCCGAGATCGCGTGCCCTCGCGGTGCCCCTCCTGCTGCGCAGGCCGTCCACCGCCGCGTGGTGCGTGACGGTCAGGAGCCAGCGCCTCAACTCCCCGCGCTGCGGGTCGTAGAGGCGGGGGTTCGACCACAGCCGGACGAAGACGTCTTGGACTACCTCCTCCGCCCAACCCGGGTCCCGGAGCACCCGCGCGGCGAGCGAGTACGCCGGGCGAGCGTGCCGGTCCCACAGCACCCCGAGGGCGTTCATGTCCCCACCAGCAAGCGTGTCCACCAGCTTCTCGTCGCTATCTTGTACGTGCTTCGTACCTCGTGTCAACGTCACCTCTGCACACTCACTCCGTCGTCCCCGCGGGGGATGCACGCACCAGCGGCGCAAGGGATACGGCCGGACGAAAACCCTATCAAAATGCCTACGTATACGTATAAACCACCGGATCAACGCTAGATTGTTGGATATTTGTTGACAGAGTAGTTTTCGTATCCGGTGGGCGACAAGGGAGGAAGCTCCGTAGAGCGTTGTAGAAACGTGACGCTAAAGAAGGGCCTGACCCTGTCGACCGTGGCGTTCAGGCTGGTCGCAGGCGCGCTGGGCGGAGTGACCGTGGCCGCAACGGGCGCCCTCTACAGGAACGGCCGCCGTCCGCCTTCGGCACGGTCAACGGCGAGCTCTACGACCCGGAACCGAGGTGGACGCGATGGTCGAGCAGGACCCGCCGAACGACGGCCTGCCGAACACTGGGGGTCTGCTCGGAGCTAACGCCAGGGTGATCGTGGGCTTCGGCATCATGACCAGGGGCTCCTCCGCCGACGACCGCGGCCTCGCCGTCATCCAGCCGGAGGGTAGCGAGTCTTCCGCCCCCTATGGCAGCAACCTCACTACCAGCAGGGTGATGGGGATCGGCAGGATCAACGGCGTTGGTACCGGCGTCGAGGGACGCGCGATTCCCATAAGCCAGCCTTAGGCTCGGCAACGTCGCGGGTCCGAAACATCCCGGCCCCGCGGCGTTTTTCGAACACCTCCGTAAACAAACGCGAGAAAAGTGATCCATTCGTCCGAAAGGATGCGTTTGCCTCCATGAGAGGGTCGACAAGGATCGGCCCGTTACAGAAGGAGAGATGGATGAAGAGAAGGATGACTTCGATGGTTCTGGGGGCACTCGCCCTCTCCATGATGACCGCGACGGTCGCTTCGGCCTCGCACAGCTACGATGGCGGCGGCTACGGCGGCTACGGCGACAACGACGAGCCGCGCAAAGCCGTCTCCTACATCAACCCGGACGTTGGGGCGGCCACGGCGAACCCCGATGTCGACCCGAACTCCAACTGCGTCAACCCGGACCGCTACGACAACCAGAAGCGCAGCGCCCCGGGTTCGACCGCCAATAACGTCCACAACGACGCTTGCTTCTTCAAGGGTTACTCGACCGGACCCGTGAGCGACATCGACGCGCCCGCGACCTTCGACTCCTTCGGCGTGGGCGTCATAAGCGCGTGCCCCGACCCGGACGGCGCCGGCCCGAAGGTCGCCCGCCTGAGCGACCGCAACGGCGACGGCCGCATGGACCGCTGCTTCCAGAGTAGCTACCAGGACAAGGGCGTCGTCGGTGTCAACGACGTGGCCGGCGACTTCGAGTTCCACGCCCGCATGAACAACACCACCGCGGGCGCCGCCGGGCAGCAGAAGGTCGTGTGGGGCTACGATCCCCAGGCCAACGGCCTCGGTGACACGTACGTAAAGAGCTCCATCACCATCAACTGGCTGTAAAGAATTTTACGCAACCGGGGGCGCTACCAGCGGCCACCGGTGCGTAACGAGGGGGGCGCCGCGAAAACGGCGTCCCCCTTCGTTTTTCTCGCCCGTCTCCACGCCGGTTGTGCGCCGTGGCGGGGCCGCGTGCGTTATCCTGGGCAGGTCGTATCGGGAGAGGAGAGGGTGATCCAACCGCCACAACACCTCGTGCTGATCTTCGACGGGGCCTGACACTTCTGAACGCGGTCGGCGCGCTGGGTGAAAGCGCTCGACCGAGACCGCCGCGTGACGGTGGTGCCCTACCAGAAAGATGGCGTCCCGGCCTCCGCCGGCCTGAGCGTCGAAGACTGCGAACGGGCTGCCTGGGCCTTCGAGCCTGGGGACGAGCCCGGCAGGCCACGCCGCCGTTGGCGGGGGGCAGGCGCGATCAACGCCTCCCTCGCCGTCGCGCTCGGGACGAGGCTCCCGCTCGCCTTCTACGAGCTTCCCATCGTCGGCCCCTTGCAGCACCGCGCCTACGACTTCGTCGCCGCCAACCGCGGCAAGCTTCCAGGGGACAAGCCCTACTGCAAGCAGCATCCCGATGAGTGCCGCTAAAGGGGCGGCCTGCTGGGATTACCACAACCCCGTGATCTCTCGCATGGATACGGTGAACGCTTCCGTCACCGTCGAGGACGCGGAGCTTTCCCTCGAGCCGTGGGCCGTAACGGTGACGCGGTCACATACGCCTACGAGGGGCGGCTCCTCGCGCGCGAGGTGAGGAACAAGCGACGTCCGCCCGCGTGCTCACAAGACGTCCCGGCCTCGGAGCGCGCCGTCGAGGCGGTGAGGATCGCGAGGGGCGAGGATGAGGCAGGTCACGTACCGCAACTGCGAGCTGCGCCGGAGGATCTGTCGAGGAAGGATGCGGGCGAGACGCAGAACTTCGAACAGCCGACGCTCCAAGATCTGGTACAGAGCAGCGCCGAGTACCTGAGCTTTACCGGCCAGGGAGCACAAGGACGGGTTCCCGAAGGTCCGGCCGGAGGCTGAGGTCTAACGGGTTTCTCGCCTTGGCCCCGACGCCCTCGAAGCCGATGTGCCTCGGGGAGTCAAATCTCCCCCCGGCCGGCGAGAAACCCGCGGATGCGCTCGTTCACGCGCCCGAGGGCAGCCCCGGAGGGGATGTGGCGGCAACCCTCCAAACACTCCGCGTGCGTAAGGTTCGGGAAGATATGTCGTGCTCGCGCGAGGACCGACCGGGCGGGAAAGAAGACGTCGTTCTCGGAGGCGAACACCGCCACCGGCCCCGTGAACCCCTCCAGTTCCTCCGCGGTAGCTGCCCGGGGAAGGTCGGTATCGAGCCGAACGTCCTCGTAGACCGCGCCAAGCTGGCGGATGACGGGCTCCTCGGGCTCCGTCATCAACGGTTCGGCCGCCCTCAGGAGATGTTCGTCCGTAGGCCGCAACCGGTAGAGGAGCATGGGAACCACCACCTTCAGAAGCATCCTGGCGACGGGGCCGGTAGCGACGGCGGAAGGAGAAACCAGCGCCGCTCGGGAGATGCGTTCCGGCACGACGCCCATGGCCCTTATGGCGATGCCTGCCCCGTAAGAGAGGCCAACGAGCGGCACGCGTTCGAAGCCGAGACCGCTCATGACGTCCTCGACCCAGAAAGCGTGACCGTCTCCCTTCGAGAAGGGCCTGTGTTGCGCGCTTCTGCCCGGTTGGCCGACGATGTCCGGCGCGTAGAGGCGGTAGTCTTGCGCCAGCGGCAGAAGCCAACGCAGGCACGTGGGGTTGAGGAAGTTGCCGCCCGGTAGGAAGACCACGGGCGGCGCATCCTCGGGGCCGACCACGAGAACGTGGGTCTCGCCGGAGCGCGTGCCGAACCATCGGCTCTCGTAGTCGACGCCGAGGGCGGCGAGCGCCTCGTCGTAGAGCGCCCCGATCCGCGCCGCGCCTTCGGGGGTCTTGTAGATGGACGAAGGCAACCCCTTGGGCCCTCTCTTCCCGGCTGCGT
>JADDPR010000468.1 GCA_016781775.1 Rubrobacter sp.
CGATCTTCGGCCGCATCTCCTAGAAGGCAACAAAAAGACAAAGACCCTGCGGCAGCACGGCGAGATCCCGACGGCGCATCCGAATATCCAACCCGTGCCGCAGTCGGAGGGCGCCAGGGCTCAGGAACCGTTCAAGAATAAGAAGGGACGACTACGGGCGCGCGGTCCTGCACTCCTGATCACGCTCACACCCGTCGTGGACGCGGCGAGCTTGCCCCTCGCGTAGAGGGCGCGAGCCTGCGCCCCGCGCGGAGGAGGGAGACACCCGGCGACGAGGACCGGACCGATCGAGACCGAGGAAGCCGCGGGCGGTCGCATCCGACCCAAATTGCCTCGCTCCTGCAACGCCCAAGAACGACCTTCCCAGATCGATCTTCGTTGATTAGGCGGGACGCGCCGTGCGAATGGCGACTTACGGGCCCCTTACTCGCAGTGTTCAACAAACGAGGGTTATCGGCACCGCCCCTCCCCCGGAGGGGTTTCGAGGCTTTGTTTTTTAGACGGGTTTCGTTACGTCCGCCGTGTTCTTAAACCCGTCGTTTAGGGACGGACCACGCCCGCGTTGGGGAGGGTGTTTCGGGACGGGCGCACTACTAACTTCCAAGACGTGTCGACCTACGGCGCCCCGCCACGAGACATCCAAGCCGGCGGACACTCGACGGGCTCAGACGCCTCCTGTATTCTCTCTTTGCGCTACTTCGGGTATCGGTAGCAAACGGGTAAAAGGCAACGATCTTCAAATTTTTGATGATTACACCGTCCGGAGACCAAGCTGCTCCCAGCCCGTTCGCCGCCAGGGCGTGGGCTGCCTTGTGCGGCTCGACGCCGATTAGCATCTAATCTGCGCTCCTTGACCCCTCGTTCGCCCGACGGATGACTCAAGCGCGCGAAGGGCAGCCCGACTATCAGCGACGCCTCGATCTTCACCCTCTCGACACCGAGGGGGCGAAACCTCCTCATCCCGTGCCGAATGTGGGCCTCGATGAGTACGGGCTCGACCCGCATTTTGTGCTTCCTGAAGGCCTCCTTGTAGGGCTCCGTATCATGGCTACCTTCTCCAGGTTTTCTTCGTCGAGGCTGCGGTCTTACGACGCACCCCCCGACGCTGCTCGTGCAATGGTCCTTAGACGGGCACGCGTTGCGGGCGGCGGTGGGCCGATGCTTGACGGTCTTCTCTTTGCGGACGCGCACACCGGGCAGGTCCTCGCCCGACCTCCATAACCCCTGGTCCGCAACCAACGCGACGCTCGCTTAACCTATGGGTGGCCTTCTCATGTAGTGTCCGGCGGCTCGTTCGTACGCGTGACCGGCACGGAGCACCGTTTGCTCCTCGAAAGGTTTCCCGATGATCTGCAGACCGATCGGAAGACCATCGTGGAATCCGCACGGTACTGACAACGTGGGCAGCCCCGCAAGGTTCGCCGGAACCGAAAGGCGAACGTAAGCTTGGGTTATATCCTCTGCTCCATCAATTTGTACCTTGCTGCTTCCGAACGCTCCGGCGGTGGTAGGCAGCGACGGAGCAATAATCACATCAGTGTCAGAGAAAGCCTCGCGGAATCCCTGGCGAACGAGCTCGCGAGCGCGTTGCGCGTTCACGTAAGCTGTGGCGGGAACCAGTTCACCGGCCTCGAGGAACATGCGCGTGCCGCGCCTGTAGCGGTCGGGTACCGCGCGAAGCGTAGGTTGGTGATACGCGCTCGCCTCCGAGGCGAGGATGGTGTGGTGAATCGGCATGGACAGTTCGAGGTGCGGAACTCTCAACTCATCCACCCGGGCCCCGAGGTCCTCGAAGACGCTCGCCGCCTCCTCGATCGCCTCGGCGACGGAAGCATTGACGCGATCGAAGTACCAATTTCGCACGATCGCGACCCGAAGCCCGTCGACCCCGCGGCTCAGGGTGCCCGCGTAGTCGGTAACCTGCTCCTCGCTCGAGGAAGGATCCGTGGGGTCGTGTCCGGCGATTGCCTCCAACATGAGCGCCGCGTCGAAGACCGTCTTCGCAAGGGGGCCGGCATGATCTAGCGACCAAGCAAGAGGCACGACCCCGCGCTTGGAAACGCGGCCGAAGGTCGGTTTGAGTCCGACCACGCCGTTCACCGACGCGGGGATTCGGATCGACCCCGCCGTGTCGGTGCCGGTCGCCGCCATGCAGAGATCGGCGGCGACCGCCGCGCCCGACCCACCCGACGATCCCCCGGGTACACGATCCAGGTTCCAAGGGTTACGGGCCGGGGGAGATGTGACACCGCTGGCGAACTCGTGGGTTACCGTTTTCCCGACGATAATCGCCCCTGCTCTGCGTAATCGGCTCACGACTTCGCTATCGGCGGCGGCGACGTGGCCCTCGCGGACACGCGAGCCAGCCAGCGTGGGCTTGCCCCGCACGTCGTAGAGATCTTTGATGGCTACAGGAATTCCGTGTAGGGGGCCGCGCGAGCCGTGCGCGACGAGTTCGTCGGTCGCCCGCCTCGCTTCTGCCAACGCGTCATCGTGGAAAACGGAGACGTACGCCTCCAGACGCGGGTTGATCCGATCGATGCGCTCGAGCACGGAGCGGACGAGTTCGTCTGGAGAAAGGTCACCCCTTGCGATAAAACGAGCCGCCAGATCCAACGACAGTAGCGCCGAAGAGGTTATTTCTTCCACCTTGCGTCAAACACGAACCCTGGCTCGATCTTCGATAAATCAAGCGTTACCATCTGAGCGCCGTTCCTCTGGAGTGCTCGTGCCTGTGGAACAAGCTTATCCAGTGCATCATCGTCCAACCTCAATCCCACGCGCAGAAGCGCGTACCGTAGACCCTCCCGCTCGTCGTAGTCCGAGCTTTTCCGATCAATCACCGGGTTCCCCCACAAATCCTCCTCCTGCTTTAGCCAGCAAATCATTTTATATTTTATTAGATTCGTGGTAGAGTTGTTCGTACGGGTAGAGATCGAGGTTGTTAGGGAATGTCGCGCCGGGAGAGTTTGGAGCCGTACCTACTGCCCGCGCAATCGGCGAGTTTGCTTCTCGGGCCCTCGATGGTAAATCGCAGCTCACGGATGTCAGCCGCAGGGAGGAGCCGCATGACCACAAGGGCAGACGTTGCAAACGTGAGGACCGACGGCAAGCCGGCTGGGCGCGAACGCCCCGACCCGATGGACTTCCTCGGCATCGACGCGATGCTGAACGAGGAGGAACTTAGGGTACGCGACGAGGCACGAGCCTTCGTGGGGGAGAGGATCAAGCCGAACGTCGCGAAGTGGTGGGAGGACGCCCACTTCCCCCGCGAGATCGCCCTCGAGATGGGCGCCCTGGGCCTCCTGGGCATGCACCTGAAGGGCTACGGCTGCGCCGGCAAGAGCGCCGTCTCCTACGGCCTCGCCTGCATGGAGCTGGAGGCCGGCGACTCGGGCCTGAGAACCTTCGTCAGCGTGCAGGGATCGCTTGCGATGAGCGGCATCCACAAGTTCGGCTCCGAGGAGCACAAGGAGGAGTGGCTGCCGCGCATGGCGAGGGGTGAGGCCATCGGCTGCTTCGGCCTAACCGAGCCCTCGGCAGGCTCGGATCCCGCCGGGATGAAGACCTTCGCCCGCAGGGAGGGCTCCGCCTGGGTTTTAAACGGGTCGAAGCGTTGGATCGGCATGGGCACGATTGCCGACGTCGCAGTGATATGGGCGAGGACCGACGAGGAGGGCAACCCCGTCCGCGGCTTCGTGGTGCCGACGAGCACCCCCGGCTTCAAGGCGAGGGACATCACCGGCAAGTTCTCGATGCGCTCCTCCATCCAGTGCGACCTGACCTTCGAGGAGATGCGTCTCCCCGAAAGCGCTATGCTCCCCGGCGTCCAGGGTCTCAAGGGCCCGTTCGCCTGCCTCAACGAGGCCCGCTACGGGATCATCTGGGGCGCGATGGGCGCCGCCCGCGACTGCTACGAGGTCGCTCTCGGTTACGCCAAGGGCCGCGAGCAGTTCGGCAAACCCGTGGCCTCCTTCCAGCTTATCCAGAAGAAGCTGGCGGACATGATGATAGAGATAGACAAGGGCACGCTCCTGGCCCTGCACCTCGGGCGGATGAAGGACG
>JADDPR010000121.1 GCA_016781775.1 Rubrobacter sp.
ACTAGTTTGCTCCCGGAAGAACGGTCAGGTCGAGCGGTACCCCAGGAGGCTAAGCGAGTACGAACATTCGAACGATCAGGGAGGAACGCAGGCAAGCGCCGGAACGGAGGCGGACTCTCGCGCCTCCGCTACGGACCGGCGGAGTGGTCGTGGGTGCGCCTCTCCCAAGGGCGCGAGGTTCGGGCACGCCGCGGGTAGGAGCCCGTGCGATCGCCACGGGTCGGGCCGCAGGACACGGTCTTCCCCGCCTCTTGTATTAAGGTAGGGCCATGCCGACCGCCTCCTCGGGCGAGGAGGCCACGACCACGTGCTCCCCCAGGTCCCAGCCTCGCAGCGAGACGACCGGGCGCCCGACCTTTTTGGCCAGGCCGATCTCCGAGAGCGTCCCGTACCCGCCCCCGACCGAGATCACCACGTCCGCCGAGCAGACCACCGCGAGGTTGCGCGCCTCCCCCACCCCCGTCGCGACCGAATACGAGAGGTAAGAATTGGCCCGCCGCCTGTCGACGTCCGGCAGGATACCTATGGCGGCACCGCCCTCCTCCGCAGCCCCGCGAGCCGCCGCCTCCATCACGCCCGCGAGCCCGCCGCAGACCACGATTCCGCCGCGCCTCGCCACGAGCCGCCCTACCTCGCGCGCGAGCCCGTAGATCTCCTCGTTCGCGTCGCCGGGACCTATGACCGAGACGTAGCGGGGGCGGTTCGGGCCCTCGCTCACGAGATCGGGTAGCGGGTAACCTGGCCGAGAAGGTAGCGGAGGACGCGTATGGCGCCATCCTTCGAGAGGGGCTCGTTCCAGTTGCCGCACTTGGGGGACTGTACGCAGGCGGGGCAGCCCCTCTTGCACGGGCAGCGGACGAGGACCGAGAGGGTGTCGCGGGCGAGCTCCTCGAAGGCGTCGTAGCCGCGCTCGGAGATGCCCACCCCGCCGGGGTAGCCGTCGTAGACGAAGATCGTGGGCAGACGCGTGGTCCTGTGGACGGCGACCGAGAGCCCGCCGATGTCCCCCCGATCGCACATCGCGAAGAGGGGCAGGAGCCCGATGGTAGCGTGCTCCGCGGCGTGCAGGGAGCCGAGAAACTCGACAAAGCTCGGGCGGCCTCCTTCCCCGTCGCCCTGGGGACCCGGCGGCGGTAGTGGCGGCATCGGGGGCAGGGTGACCCAGAGGCCCCGCGTCTCGAAGTCGGTGGGCGGCAGGTCGAGGGGGAAGACGCCGATCTCGCGGCCGTCCTGGACCTGTATCTTTTTGTAGAGCGTGACGACGTCGGTGGTACGGACGCGGCCCCAGTGGAGCCTGGCGCCGTTGGCGAGGTCGCGAGCCTCCGTCTCTTCGAGGATCTCGACGTCCGTCTCGACCCGCACCTTGGTGTAGTAGCGGTTCGGGACGCGCCGGACGATCGCGTTGTGGGCGGGGAGGTTCAGGTCTTCGACCTCGTAGGCGCGGCCCCGGTGCAGGTAGGTGGCGCCGGGGTGGAGCTCCATCGGGGCGCGGCGCGACTCGACCGAGCCGATCACCTCCCCCTCCCCGTCCGCCACGAGGACGGACTCGGCGTCGGCGGAGCGCAGCGAGATCTTCGACGCCGGGTTGTCCCCCCCGGCGTAATGCAGCCTCCCCCCGCTCCTCACGAGCGCCCCGGACTCCGCCAGGTCCTCGGTGACCCGGTCGAAGCCGAACCCGAAATACCGATCGTCCGACGCGTCGAGCGGCGACTCGTGCGCCGCCGCCAGGAGGTGCGGCCCCAGGACGTACGGGTTCTCCAGGGTGAGCCGCGCCGCCTCCACCCTTCGTCCCAGTACCTTGTCCGGGTTCTCGTAGAGGTACTGGTCGAGGGAGTCGCGCCCGGCGATGTACACGGCGAGAGACGGCTCCTTCCCCCGCCCGGCCCTCCCCCACTGCTGCCATATCGAGGCGACGCTCCCCGGGTAGCCGCAGCAGACGACCGCATCGAGCGCCCCCACATCCACCCCGAGCTCCAGGGCGTTCGTGGAGACGACGCCGAGCAGCTCGCCGCTAAAGAGCCTGCCCTCGATCTCGCGCCGCTCGCGCACGGTGTAGCCCGCGCGGTACGGCGAGATGCGCCGCGCCAGGTTCGGCCCCAGGCGGTCGGCGGCGTAGCGGTAGATAAGCTCGGCGGACTTGCGGCTCTTGGCGAAGGCGATGGTCCGCACGCCCTGAGCCACGAGCTTGGAGAAGACGAAGGCCGCCTCCGTAAGCATGCTCCGCCGGTCGCCCTTCTCCTCGTCCTTCAGGGGAGGGTTCCTGAAGACCACGCGCCGCGGTCCCGCCGAGGCCCCGTCGTTGTCCACGAGCGAGAACGGCAGGCCCGTGAGGACCTCGGCGAGCTCGAGAGGGTTGGCGATGGTCGCGCTCGTGAGGACGAACTTCGGGTCGGCGCCGTGAAGCTCGGCCACCCTTCTCAAACGTCGCAGGACGGCGGCGACGTGGGAGCCGAAGACGCCGCGCAGGAGGTGGGCCTCGTCGACGGCGACGATCTCGAGGTTCCTGAAGAAGTCCGACCAGGGCCCCTCGTGGCTCGGAAGGAGGCCGACGTTGAGCATGTCCGGGTTCGTCAGGATGACGTTGGCGCGGCGCCGGATCTCCGAACGCAACGCCTTCGGCGTGTCGCGGTCGTAGGTCGCGGGGTGGACGCCGCGCAGCTTGAGCTTCTGTATCTTCTGAAGCTGGTCCTGCGCGAGAGCCTTCGTCGGGTACAGAAACATCGCCCGGTTCTTGGGGCTCTGTAGGGCGTTCTCGAACGCGGGGATCTTGTAGCAGAGCGACTTCCCGCTCGCCGTCGCCGTCGCCACGATGACGTTCTCCCCCGCCCGCACCCGCTCGTAGGCCTCGAGCTGGTGCGAGTAGAGCCTCTCGGCCCCCATCGCCGCGAGCGCCCTGGTGAGCTCGCGAGGGAACTCCGGTGCCTTGACGAGAGTCGCCGGACGTGGGGCCAAGGTCGCGACCGTCTCGCCGAGGGAATCCACCGTGCGGCGGGAGAGGCCCGAGAGGAAGGAGCCTCCGGGGTCGGCTCCCCCGAGGCGCTCCTTGAGGTCCCTAGATCTCACGCCGTCCGGCGAACGCGCGTCCCAGCGTGACCTCGTCGGCGTACTCTAGGTCGCCGCCGACGGGCAGCCCGCTCGCAAGCGCCGTCACCCGGACCGGCTTGTCCTTGAGCTCGCCGGCTATAAACAGGGCCGTCGCCTCGCCGGTGGTGTTGGGGTTGGTGGCGACGACGATCTCCTTCGTCCCTTCGGCGTCGACCCGCTCGATAAGCTCGGCTATGCGAAGATCCTCGGGCTCTATCCCGTCGAGCGGGGAGAGGGAGCCGCCGAGGACGTGGTAGAGGCCCCGGTACTCGCCCGTGCGCTCGATGGGGCCTATATCGTAGGGATCCTCGACCACGCAGATCACCGATTCGTCCCGCCTGGGGTCGCGGCAGATGTCGCACTCTTCCTCTTCCGTGAGGTTGAAGCAGCGCCTGCACGGCTTGATGCGCTCCTTGACCTCCCGCAGGGCCTCGGCGAGCGCCCTAGCGTCGTCCGGCCGCCCGCGGACGACGTGGAAGGCTATCCTCTGGGCGCTCTTGGGGCCTATGGAGGGGAGCTTTGAGAGTTCGGTGATGAGGCGCTCGACCGGCCTCGCGTAGTTCGCCAAACTCCTTTAGAACCCCGGCATGTTGATCCCGAGGTCCCCGAGGCCGCCCGTGATCCCGCCGAGACGCTTGGAGGCCAGCTCCTGGGCGCTGTTCAAGGACTCGTTGACCGCGGCGAGCACCATGTCCTGGAGCATCTCGACGTCTTCGGGGTCCAGAACCTCGGGGTTTATCTCCAGCGAGACGAGCTCGAGGCCGCCGGTCATCGTCGCCTTGACCGCCCCGCCCCCGGCGCTCGCCGTGACGGTCTCGCGGGCAAGCTCCTCCTGGGCCTGCTGCATCTCCTGCTGCATCTTCTGGACCTGCTGCATCATCTTGTTGACGTTCTGTCGCGCTGCCAAACCTCTTCTCCTCCCAGGGCGCCGAAGACTATCTTCAGAGGCTCGTTCCGCGACGGCGCCGCGACCACGGAAACCCCCAGCTGATTGTA
>JADDPR010000366.1 GCA_016781775.1 Rubrobacter sp.
AGCCAACACCGCGCCAGTGGCGTTCGGTTCGTTGGGCATCCCGGTCATCACCCTGGGTGGCCTCGTCGCGCCCATCGTCGGGGGCGACGAGACGACCGTCACAAACCAGCTCTCGGCCATGGTCGGCCGCCAGCTCCCGATCTTCTCGCTGATAATCCCCGGCTTTATGGTCTACGTAATGGCCGGATGGCGCGGCATGATGCAGGTGTTGCCCGCCGTGCTCACGGCCGGCGTCACCTTCGCCATCGCCCAATTCCTTACCGCGAACTTTATCGGGCCGGCCCTCGTGGACGTGCTCGCCGCCCTCGTCTCCCTTGCGGCTCTGTACCTGCTCCTGCAATTCTGGCAGCCCCAGACCGCTTGGCGCTTCGCCGACGAGCCGGCAGAGGAGGCGCAGCATAGCCCGAGCGTCGACGAGGGAGGGCCGCGGGGCCGTCCCGGCCCTGTGAGCGGTTTCGCCGCCGGCGCCCCGTCGGCCGGTAGCGGCTCCGCGTTCCGGGGCTTTCTGCCGTACATCATCCTCGTCGTGTTCGTGGTCCTCGCGCGCATCTCGGACCTCCTGCCGGGCCTGGCGGGCACCCCGCTCGACATATCGGGGTTGCTCAAGAGCGCGGACATTACCTTCGGGTGGCCGGGGCTCGACGGGCTCGTCACCCGCGTACCGCCGATCGCCTCCGAGCCCACGGCGTACCCCGCGGAGTACACCTGGAGCATCTTCTCCGCCGCCGGGACCGTCGTGCTCTTCGCGGCGATCGTCTCCGGGTTCGTGATGGGCGCGGGGTTGGGCACCCAGCTTCGGGTCTATCTCCGTACGCTCAACCAGCTCAAGCTCGCCATCCTGACCATCATGCTGATCCTCGCCATCGCCTACGTCATGAACTACTCGGGTATGACCTCGACCCTGGGTCTCGCGTTCGCCGCCACGGGCTTCCTGTTCCCGTTCTTCTCGGCGTTTATCGGCTGGCTCGGCGTGGTCCTCACCGGCTCGGACACCTCGGCCAACGCCCTCTTCGGCCCGATGCAGACCGTCACGGCCCAGCAGGTAGGCGTCGAGCCCGCGCTCGCGG
>JADDPR010000507.1 GCA_016781775.1 Rubrobacter sp.
ACGACCGGCGCCAGGCGCTGTGGGTAGTCCTTCGGTCTGCCTTCGAGCGCCCCTCCGGCGACGGCGGCCTGTCGCCGTGGATGGAGATGGAGGACGAGGGAGAGGTCGCCGCCTACCTCAGGACCGCGATCTTCGCCGAGGTCCGGCGCATCGAGCGGGACCGCGAGGTGCCGGAACGGGTTTGGTGGGAGGAGAAGGACCTGCCGAAGGGCCTCTCGGAGGACGAGAAGAAGGAACGCGAGAAGCCGAGCCTCGATCCGGAGATCATGCGGTTGATCCGAGGGACGACGGAGGATCCGGCTGACGTCGTGGTCCGATGGGAGTCGTATGAGCTCGACGCGCGCTTCCAAGCCCTCGCGCTGCTCCACCACCACGGCACGCTGCAGGACCGGAACATGGCGACGCTGGTCCTTCTCGAGGGGTACGAGCCGGTCGACCTCGCGCACGTCTACGGCTGGCCCAAGGTGCAGGCGTTCCAGCGCAAGGCCCGGACCTGGAGGGCCAAAAAAGTTGGGAAACTCCCCTTCGGAATCGGCTAGAAGCCTCCGATAAACGCCCCTTTATAAGGCGTAGGAACGAACGAGGGGGACGGCGCTGACGCCGTCCCCCTCCAATCGTAGAGAGGAGGTGATGAAGTTGGCCGGCAAATCCAAGAGCTCGGGCCACGCCTACCGCAGCGCGATCAGCGGCAGGTACGTGACCAAGAAGCACGCTCAGCGCTCCCCGAAGACGACCGTTCGGGAAAAGAGGTAAGGGCACTGCTGCATCGTGGGAAGGAGGGGGCCGGGGTGTACACCCCGGCCCCCTCCTTCCCTGCCGTACTAATTGCGGGGCGTGTAGCGCAAGCTTCGGTCTGCGACCTCTTCCCCACCTCGGCAGTCAGGCGCTGCAAGTCCAGCACTGTACCGCTGCAGGCAGGAAAGCAAGTATTTCAGTATCAGTACTGAAGTACTGATACTGAAATACTTAAATACGTACAACCGTGTTAACTGTTATCCTTATTTACTGACATCAGTGCAAGGAAGGGAGGCACGGTGAAGGTCGCGGTGGCGAACCTGAAGGGCGGGACGGGGAAGACGTTGACGTCGTTCTTCCTGGCGACGGCGCTTAGTCGGCGGGGGAGGACGTTGTTGGTGGATTGCGACCCGCAGGGGTCGGCGCTGTCGTGGGCGGAGTCGGCGGACGAGGGGGGCGAGGGGCTGACGTTCCCGGTGATAGGGCTCGCGGTGAGGGACGTGCACCGGCGCTTGAGGGCCTTTGAGCGGGACTACGAGCACGTGGTGCTCGACACGCCGCCGGGGGAGTTAGCCATAGCCAGGAGCGCGCTGAAGGCGGCCGACGTGGCCGTGGTGGCCGTGCCGCCGACGAAGATCGACCTCGACCGGGTGATACCGACGCTGGAGCTCGTGGCGGACGTGGAGGACGAGACGGGGCTGACGTTCCGGGTGCTGCTGACGCGCGTGAAGAGGATCAGCCGCGAGGGGCGCGACACGCGGGAGGTGATGGAGGAGATGGGGCTACCGGTGATGGGGGTGGAAATCCCGTTCCTGGCGCTCTACAGCGACGCCTTCGGCGCGCCCATCGAGGATCTCGGCGAGTACGAGCGGTTCGCCCGCGAGCTCCTGGGTGAGCCGGTCGGTAGGGAGGTTCCGGCGTGAGCCCGTCGAAGAACAAGGGCGGCAGCGCCAGGGACATATTGAGCCGGGGCAGCCGCCAGGTGCAGCAAGGGGCCGAGCAGGCGCAGGAGGTGGTGCCGACGACCCCTGCTGCAACACCCGGCAGAAGAGCCGGCGGTGACGCCGGCGGTCGCCGCGAGGGCACCAAGCGGATAACGGTCGATCTCCCTCGGAACGAGCACAAGTTTTTGCGGGACTTCGCCTACGATGCCGACTCCGACGGGATGCGCGTTGTCCGGGCGCTGCTGATGGAGCTAAGGGACAATCCGGAGCTTTCCGCAAGGGTAGTTGGCCGTCTCGCGGCTCTACAGGAAGGACGATGAGGTACGAGGCGTACCTAGACGGTCCCCTCGGCGCGGTCGAACCGAGCCGGCTCGAGGCAAACAGAGCGCTGGATCCGCAGCGCCGGGTGGAGATGGGGCAGTTCTTGACCCCGCCATCGTTGGCCCGCTTCATGGCGTCCATGCTGGCGTTGGACCGACCCTCGGTAGGCCGAGCGTGTGCTCGACAAGCTCCCCGAGCGCGACCGCTCCATCACCAGCGACGACACCGTACGGGCCCACAGGGAGGCCCAGGAGGCGCACGAGCGCATGGCCCTGCGCATGGGCGAGCTCTCCCGCTTCATGAAAGAGGAGGGCTTGAAGTGCGGCCTAGACAAAGAGGAGCGCAACAAGGTGACCTTGGGGGAGATCCTCGGGGAGTCGGAGTAGAGATGGGTTACTACATGCTGTTCCAGCATTCGCCCGGGGCCGCTTCAGATACACCGCTCGGCATCCACGTCAGAAAGGCGGACGTGAACGCCCTGTGCGTGTTCTCGTCCGGCGAGGCCGCCGCAACCGCAAGAGACGCTGCCGCACCTGATTACTACATGGAGGCGGTCACCCCAGACGACGTAGTTTCTCTGGCGGCCATCCACGGCGTGGACGTGGTAGCGCTGGACGCCTACTACGCGAAGACGACAAAGCTCGTGCGGGTCGTCGACGTCGTCGAGGCGCTGACGGACCTGCAGGCGTAGCACCGCACCACCCGGCCGGGTCCTCTTCGGGGCCCGGCTTCGTTCTTCCATTGGCAAAGATAGCCCATTTGGGGGATGCGCCGCTCTCCCGCCACTTGCCATGCTCGAAGAGTCATGACGTATGGGGGCCGCTCTCGGCCCCCTCGGAAGGAGGCAGCACACTATGAGGCGCATCATTCTGTTGGTCACGGTAGGGGCCGTCGTGGCGGCGACGATGGCGCTCGGGGGAGTGGCGTCCGCGTCGTCGGGCAACTCTGACCTCGCCGTCAAGAAGGGGCTGGCCCAGGTCCGCCTAGCGACCGCGAAGTATCACAACGTAGAAGCCGCCAAGAAGGCCGGCTACGTCCCCGTTTCCCCCTGCGTCGAAGGCATGGGCTACCACTACGCCAACATGGGTAACCTCGAGGACGGCAAGGTGGGCGCGGGCGGCAATGCGCGCAAGCCCGAGGTGCTGCTCTACGCTCCTTCCGCAAACGGCAAGCTGAAGCTGGTGGGCGTCGAGTACCTGGTCTTCGACACCGGCCAGGCCAGGCCTACCCTGTTCGGCGAGGTGCCGTTCGAGGGACCGATGACGCACGGTCTGCCCCAGCATTACGACTTGCACGTGTGGACGTGGAAGCACAATCCGGACGGGATCTTCACGGCGCACAACCCCAACGTGCGCTGCTAAGGATGGTCTAGGCCAAGGAACGAAACCCGCCGAAGAAAGCGGGGAGGAAGGAGAAGCCTGATGAAGCGACGCACGATCGCGGTCCTTGCGGCGACGGCTCTGATGGTGGTGACGGCGGCAGTTCCGGCGCTGGCGGCCAAGCCGGACACGGACGCCAAAGGATGCGAGAACAATAACGCGAGGCAGCTAGACGAGTACTGCTCTACCGACTGATCTTCGTCCTCCGCGAAGCCGGCGGGGCGAAAATCCAGGGCCGGGTCCTCTTCGGGGCCCGGCTTTCTCGTGCCGTAGCCGGGAAACTGTTTCCGAATCGCTATCTTCTTTTAACACCCTTGCTATCTCCGCCCTGCTATCGTGCCAAGCATCGGGCCGGCACCGATCACCCCCCTCCTAAAAGCCCGGCCCGCATCTCCTTTCTGAGCCGACAAGAAAAGCCCTATCGGGCGTTCTCGGGTGCCTCAGAGCCCCTTTGCCGGGCGGCAGAGAACCGACAGGATCCTGCATCTTTATTCGCAGCCACAAGATGTGGTGTCGACTGGTATTCTTCGCGGCTCCCTGAGAGCCCCTCGAAGGGCGCCGGGGCCCGTTCCTATTCAGGATCGTGCATACGGGCTTCCGAGAATTCAAACTCTCGGCAGTAGGGTGAATAAGAGCTTGCGCCAATAGGTGAAGGTCAGCAGCCAGCTCGAGTTTCTAA
>JADDPR010000093.1 GCA_016781775.1 Rubrobacter sp.
GCCCGGAGCACCCCCGGGCGGGGGGCGACCTTCGCCGTCACGCTGCCAACGAAACAACCCGAAGCAGGCGAAGGGGAGGACCGCGAGAAGAACGGGCAGGACACCCTTCCGCGGCTGTAACCGTCGAAGAGAAAAGGCCCCGCAGGGGCGCCCGAGACCCAGCGGAGGACAGAGCGCCTGGGGAACCCTCAGAACGCGGCGGGCTGGGTCGGTAGGCCGAACGTAAGGCCTTCCGCGCGTCAAGCAAGACTTCCCGTGGGACAAGCTGCTCGAACATCAGCATGGCATGCCTCCTGATGCTAGGCAGGAGCCGTGGCCCATGCTCCTCGGGTGCCCTAGCCACCTACATAAGGGTGCTTCGAGAACGGGCCGCTTCGGCGTATCACTGCACCGCTGTCCTCTACAAGCATGCGTGTTGGCGGAGAGATGCCTTCGGGTCGTCCGCGAGGCGCGGTTCCCTGCGGCTGGCGGAGATGTTGGGTTGCGTAGATGGTTTCTACATGCGTGCTCGAAACCCTACCGCTTCCCACCCGTATCATGCATTATCAGGTTAGGTGGCTCATGCCACCTTGGACATGGTGGACGGGGTGGGAGGATGCATTGATAGGAGAGACCGGCCGACGAGCGCGGCAGGCGGTAGGTGAGATCGCCGGGGACGAGCGGTTGGATCGTTTCGAGATCAACGCGCGGGACTTCCTCTCGGCGCGCGAGCGCGGCGGGACGACCGGGACGAGGATCGAGCAGTCGAGCGCGGCCCTCTCGGACGCGGCGGAGATTATCAACCAGAGCTTCCCCGGGCAGTCGTCCTCGGGCCAGTACGTCAACGCGATCTCCCCGGTGGTGATCCCGAACCGCCAGTCCCTTTTCTGGCGACTCCTGCCCCTGAGCTTGCTGCTCATCTTCGTTGTGCTGGGCGTGGTCGCGACCGTCGCCGTCGGCAACCTGCCGGGGCCGGCGGGCGGGCTCGCGTTCGCGCTCTTCGGTCCCCACCTCTGGCTCCTACTCGTCGTCTTCGCGCTCTTCTCGTACCTCAGGCGTAGCGTGGTGATGGTGCCGGACGGATGCCGGGCGGTCATCACCCGCTTCGGGAGGCTCGAGGAGGTGGTGGGCGCGGGGCGTACCCTGCTCTTCAACCCGTGGAAGCAGGTCAGCTACATCGTCAACACCGCCAAGGAGTACCCGTACAACGCCCCCATCAGGGAGGCCCCGACGAGCGGGCGCGTCAACGCCTCGGTCGACCTCTTCTTGCAGTTCAGGATCGAGGAGCCCGCCGAGTTTATCTTCACGGTCGGCGGCGTCCGGGGATTCTCGGACAAGCTGGAGAACGCCATAAGCGAGGTGACGCGCGCCCTGATCTACGAGCAGAGGGCCGACGACATCTACGACCTCGTCGGGGAGAGCACGCAGAAGTTCCTCGACGGGTTGAACGAGCAGTTCCTGCCCGCGGTGCGCTTCACGAACGCGAACATCACGCACGCCGAGCCTTCAAGCCAGGAGTACCGGATGGACCTCGCCGCCCCCGAGATGGTGCGGGTGGCGAAGGAGGCGTACACGTACCAGTACGAGCTGCGCCTGCGCAAGGAGCAGGACGAGGGCGACCTGAACAAGGAGATGGCCGCCCTCAGGGAGACGCTCTCCGCGATAAGCGCCGAGATAGCCACCTACCAGGCTCAGATCGACACGGCCCGCGAGCGGGAGACGAACCGGGCCAACGCCCGGGCGCGCGAGCGGATGGTCGAGGCGGAGAGCTCGGCGAACGCGAACGCAGCACTCCTGGAGGCTCAGGCGCTGGACATCCGGGCGGTGAGCAGTGCTGCGGCCCCGGAGATTCTGGAGTACCGCTTCCAGCAGGACGTCCTGGAGAGGCTTGCGAACGTTGCGGAGCGGCTGCCGCAGGTCGTGCAACTCGGGAGGAACAACGGGGAGGAGATCGACTTTTTGCAGATCGCACGCCGCATGATCGGCACCGGCGACGAGCCCTTGTTCACTCCGGGCGACCTGCAAGCCATCCGGGACCGCATGAGCGAGATACAAACCCGCATCCAGGAGCGCTCCGAGGAGCTCGAACGCCTCTCCGCCGGGCGCGGCATCGCCGTGGAGGAAGAGGAGCCCGTGGAGCGGCCGGCGGCCGAGGAGGCGACGGCCCGGCGGGTGGAGGAGATCCGCCAATCCGTGACCGACGAGGCCGTGAAGGAGCGAGTGGAGCGGGCGGCGCATAGCGACGATGGGCTCGGGTCCTTCGAAACCGGGCATCGCGACGGCGGGGAGGAGGGGTAATGGAGGCTACTCCGAGGGCGCACGAGTTCTCCAAGATCAAGGAGGTAGTCGCCTCCTGGTCGGGGGTGCGCCAATTCTTACGCGGCGGGGACGCCGGACAGATCGTGCCGGTCGTCATCCCCAAGGACCGCCGCCGTTACGGTTGGCTGTTCATGCTCGGCATCGCCGTCTACCTCGTCGGGTTTGGCCTCTTCGCCGGGAATACCGCGATCATGGCGCTGGCGATTCTCGTCGCGGTCCTGTTTCTGGCGCTGGCCTTGCTGTGGCTGTGGCGCGGGGCGATCGTCGAGATAGAGCAGGGGACGACCGGGGTGCTTTCGCGCTACGGGAAGATCGAAGGGACGCTTGGGCCGGGGCGCCACTATCTGTGGTGGCCGTGGGAGAAGGTCGAGTTCGTCGTGGACACGGCGACGGAGATCCCGTACCTCGCCCCCGTCGCCGTCTGCCCGACGCAGGAGAACGTCCCCCTGAAGGCGATCGAGTTTTTCCTCAAGTTCCGCATAGTGGACCCGGTCGCCTTCGTACGCACGATCGGGGCGTCCAACTTCGACCTCGTCCTCTCCAGCGCGGTGCAGGACGCCATCCGCCAGCGCAGCCGCCAGGTCCGCACCGAGCGGGCCTACGACCTGCGCGGCAGCGACGTCGGGGACATGCAGGAAGGGTTGAACCGCCAGCTTTCGGGCTACGGCGTCCGTATCATCGGGGCGAACATCCCGGACGTGCAGCTCCCGGATCAGTACCAGGAGCACCTCGCCACGCGCGAGCGGGTCGCCAAGGAGCTCGCCGCCTACGAGCGCGAGTGGGAGCTGACGCGCAAGCAGCGCATCGACACCCTCCTGATGGAGATAGAGCGGGCCAAAAAGGAGCGCGACGCCCGCCTCATCGAGGTCAAAGAGGCCCGTAACCGCGCCCGCCAGGACGTCGCCCGCATGCTGGAGGAGAAGGAGACCGAGGCCCAGCGGGTGCGCCTGGAGATAGAGACCCGCGGCCGCGCGGCGCTCCTGGAGGCCGAGAACGAGGCGACGGCGCTCCGCCACCTCGGCGAGACCCACCGCGACAACCGAGCCGTGGTCCAGTACGAGCTCGCGCGCCGCAGGGTACGCGTCGGCGAAGAGCTCGCGCAGCACGCACCGCGCCCCGTCCTCGTGCGCGGCGAGGCGGGCGGCGAGCAGTCGGCGCTCTCCACCCTGATCCTGGCCCGTCTCCTGCCGGGCCTCACCCCGACGAACGGCTCATACTCGCAGGGCGCCACCGATGCCCTGCGCTCCTCGGCCCGCGAGCTCCTGCAGAACGGCGACGGGTAGCCGGGAGGCGTGGGAGAGACGCAGCCCGAGATCCGCCCGGCACGCACGGAGGACGCCGGGCGGATCCTCGCCCTCCGGCGCCTCTGCTACCGGGGCGAGGCGGAGCTCTACGACGACCACACGCTCCCGCCACTAACCCAGATTCTGGAGGGCGTGAAGCGCCACCCCAACGCGCAAACGGTCCTCGTCGCGCGCGTCGGGGAGGGGGTCGTCGGCTTGGTACGGGCTCGCGCCGTTTGCGGCACCTGCCACGTCGGACGACTCGCCGTACACCCACGCTTTCGCAGGCGCGGCTGATGGGGGAGATCGAGACGCGCTTCCCCGGCGTCGACCGTTACAAGCTGTTCACCGGCCACCTGAGCGAGGGCAGCCTGCGCCTCTATCGCCGCCTCGGCTACACCGAGACCCGGAGGGAGAAGGACTCCCCTCGGTTGCGGTTGGTCTACCTGGAGAAGTCCCGCCTCGCGTCGT
>JADDPR010000391.1 GCA_016781775.1 Rubrobacter sp.
TTATTGCGCATCGTGCAGGAGGCGCTCAGTAACGCCCGTAAGCACTCGGGCGCAGAGAACGTGCGGGTGACCTTGAGGGTCGAGCGGGACGATCTGGTGGCGGAGGTCGAAGACGACGGGCGGGGGTTCGACCCGGGTACCGGGCGTGTAGGGGTGGGGATGAGGAGCATGAACGAGAGGGCCGCCGCCCTGGGCGGGAAGCTTGAGGTCGAGAGCGGACCGGGGAAGGGGACGAGGGTTCGCTTCCGCATCCTTCTGAGGAACATCGGAGGGGGGAGGGGATGATGCGGGTGATCCTCGACGAGGATCACGCCTCCTTCCGCCAGGCCATCGCCTTCATTCTCGATCGGGAGGCGGGGATCGAGGTGGTGGCCCAGGCCGGTACCCTCGAAGAGGCCCGTCGGTTGCTTACCGAGCAGGACGTGGACGTCGCGGTGGTGGACTTCAATCTACCCGACGGGAGCGGGCCGAAGTTCGTGGAGCATCTACGACACCTTAACCCCCGGGGCGTGGCCCTGATCTTGACGGCTAGCATCGACCCTGAAACTCACGTCCTTGCCCTGAAGGCCGGGGCTACCGAAGTCCTGCACAAGTCCGAGGCCGTAACCGGGATCGTTGAGGCTTTGGGGCGGCTTACGTCCCCTGCTCGACAGGTCAAGAGGCCAATGGTTTCGGAAGGCCGGCATGGATAATTCGCCACACGGCACCCCTCGTGAGCCTGGTGAGAAACCCGGAGGGGTAGAGGGCGCTTACCGGGCGCAGTACGAACGGTTCCCCTTCCCCACCTACTCGTGGCGGAGGGTCGGGGAAGACTTCGTGCTTCTCGACCACAACACAGCCGCCTACGAGTTCACCGAAGGGCGCATCGCCGGGTTGGTCGGGGCGAAGGCCTCCGAGATGTTGTCGGAGAGGCCCGGGCTCGTAGAGGTTATGAACAGGTGCTTCGAGGACAGGGCCACCATCAGGGAAGAGATGCGGCACGGGTACCTGTCCATCGAGGAGGGCGAGCCCGACGAGGGCAGGTGCCTCGTGGTCAGCTTCGTCTTCGTGCCCCCCGACCTCGTCATGGTCCACACCGAGGATGTCACCGAACGCAAGGACGCCGAGGAAGCGCTGAAGAGGAGCAAGTATAGGCTGCGGGTGCTCTTCGAGCATTCTTTGGATCTAATCTCTCTCATCAACCCCGACAACACCTTCCGCTACATCAGCCCGTCCGTCAGACGGCTGCTCGGCTACGAACCCGAGGAGTTAAAGGGCACGTTGGTCTCCGATCTGGTGCACCCGGAGGACTTCGATCGGTTCGGCAGGGAGATCGTCGAGCAGATCCAGAGCGGCATCAGCCCCTCCGGTCCCATAGAGGGTCGCTACCGGCACAAAGATGGTTCCTGGCGACACCTGGAGTCGACCTGCAACGTGCTGATCGACGACCTGAACGTGGAAGGCGTTGTCTGTGCGAGCCGGGACGTAACCGAACGCAAGGAGGCCGAGGAGGCGCTAAAGAAGAGCGAGGAGCGGTTCCGCTCCCTGGTGCAGAACGCCTCGGACGTCATCACGGTCTACGACGCAGAAGGGATCGTCCGCTACGTCAGCCCGGCGATCGAGCGGATGCTGGGGTACGAGCCCGAGGAGAGGGTGGGCTCGAACTCCTTCGAGCTGATCCACCCCGACGACGTCGACCGGGCGAGGGGGTCGTTCGTCGACGCCCTGAGGAGGCCGAACCTCCCGATATCGATAGAGGTGCCGGTGCGGCACAAGGACGGCTCGTGGCGTCACGTGGAAGCGGTGGGCACCAACGTCCTCTCGGACCCGAGCGTGAGGGGGATCGTGCTCAACTCCCGGGACGTCACCGAGCGCATGAGGGCCGAGAAAGCCCTCAAGGAGAGCGAGGAGCGTTACCGCACCCTATCGCGGGAGCTGGCCCTGCTGCACCGGGTGCGCAGCACCTTGGCCCGAGAGCCCAACCTGGCTGGGGTCTTCCGTGCGCTGGTTGAGGCGGTCGCCGAAGCCTACGGATACACCCAGGTGAGTGCTTACCTGCTCGAAGGCGGCCAGGAGACCGTGCTCCAACATCAGGTCGGGTACGATCGGCAGATCGAGCGCATCCCGGTGGAGCAGGGCGTCACCGGTCGCGTCGCCCGTACCGGCAAGCCCGTACTCCTCGAAGACGTCGGCACCGACCCGGACTTCCTCGACGCGGTCGAGGGCATAGTCTCCGAGATTTGCGTGCCGTTGTTCGACGGGGGCGAGATCGTGGGCCTCCTCAACGTCGAGAGCACGGGGGGCGTGAAGCTCACGCAAGAGGACCTGAGGCTGATGGTCGCCGTGGGCGAGCACGCGAGCGTCTCCATAAGCCGGGCGCGGCTGCACGCCCGGGTGCGCCAGAGCGAGGAGTCCTTCCGCTCTCTCACCCAGAACGCCTCGGATATCATCACGCTCCTCGCGGCCGACGGCACCATCAAATACGAGAGCCCCTCCATCGAGCGGATACTCGGCTACCGGCCCGAGGAACTGCTCGGAGAGAATGCCTTCGACTACATACATCCGGAAGATCTCGGACGGGTGCAGGGGAAGTTCGCCGAGGGCTTGACCGACCCGGATCTTCGCCCGTCGGCCGAGTACAGGTTTCGCCACAAGGACGGCTCTTGGTGCTACCTGGAGTCGGTGGGCAGCAACCTGCTCGGCGACCCAGAGGTGGGGGAGTTCGTGGTCAATTCCCGAGACGTCACCGAGCGCAAGCGGGCCGAGGAGCGCCTGCACCACCAGGCGTTCCACGATCTCCTCACCGGCCTGCCCAACCGTAGCCTCTTCGTGGACCGTCTAAAGCAGGCCCTCAGGCGCACGAAGCGCAGGCGGGGACGCATGGCGGCCGTCCTCTTCATGGACCTCGACGGGTTCAAGGTCGTCAACGACTCCTTGGGGCACGAGGTCGGGGACGGCCTGCTCGTGGCCGTGGCCGAACGCCTGCGGAACTGCGTGCGCCCGGAGGACACCCTGGCCCGCTTCGGAGGCGACGAGTTCGCCGTCCTCGTCGAGGAAGTCGAGGGCCCCGAGGACGCGGTGCGGGTGGCCGAACGGATCGGGGAGGGCCTCCGAGAATCGTTCGTCGTTCATGGGAGCGAGTTGTTCGTCGGCGCCAGCGTCGGCATCGCCCTGGGCGGCGACCGCACCACGTCCCCCGAGGATTTGCTGCGGGACGCCGACACCGCCATGTACCGGGCAAAGGAGGAGGGCTCGGGGTGCCGTGTGTTCGACCCTGGGATGTACGAGCGGGTGCTCCGTCGCCTGGGGCTCGAAAACGACATAAGGCGTGCCGTACGGGCCGAGGAGTTCGTGGTCCACTACCAGCCGATAGTTCACCTCCGAAGCGGCGAAGTACGGAGGGTGGAGGCCCTGGTGAGGTGGGAGCACCCCGAGTGGGGCCTGCTGGACCCCGCCGAGTTCATGCCGCTCGCCGAGGAGACGGGGCTCGTCGTCCCCGTGGGCGAGGGGGTGCTCAAGGAGGCCTGCCGACAGGGGCAACGCTGGCGGGAGGAGCACCCCCGGATACCGCCGGTGATCATCTCCGTGAACCTCTCGGCCAGGCAGCTGGGCCACCCGGAGCTGGTAAAGACCGTGGAGGGGGTGCTGCGGGAGACCGGCTTCGAGGCGAGCCGCTTGGTCCTGGACGTGACGGAAACGGTGTACATCAAGGTCCTGGAGGGCAACACCGCCACTCTGAACGGGCTGAAGCGTCTGGGGGTGGGCATCTCCATCGACGACTTCGGAGTGGGCTACTCGTCGCTCTCCTACCTCAAACGGCTCCCGGCGGACGTGCTGAAGATAGACAGGTCGTTCGTTGCGGGTATCGGAGAGGACGTCGAGGACACGGCGATCGTTCGGATGGTGATCGAGTTGGCCCACACTTTAGGCATGGAGGTCGTGGCCGAGGGCGTCGAAAGCGCCGATCAGGCGAGACAGCTCAAGGAGATGGGCTGCGACTTTGCCCAGGGGTTTTACTTCTCTGAGGCGCTGCCGCCCGAAGAGGCGGCGGGGTTCTTGGCGAGGTAAACCT
>JADDPR010000403.1 GCA_016781775.1 Rubrobacter sp.
CCATACGCGGGGCGGTAAGGGAGATCGTCGAGCGTTGGGGCGCGGTAGACGTGCTGGTCAACAACGCGGTCAGGTGGCCGGGCCGGGGCGGGGGGACGCTCTTCGAGGAGGTGCCGCCCGAGCGTTGGCGGGAGGACACGAGGACCCTATTGGAAGGGGCGTACCTCACGATCCAGGCGGTGGTGCCCCTCATGCGCGCGGCGGGGTGGGGCCGCATCGTGAGCGTCTCCACCAGCCTGGCGGAAGACGGCATGGCGGGAGGGGCGCCATACACCGCTGCCAAGGCCGGTCTGCACGGCCTCACGCGCACCCTGGCGAAGGAGCTGGCCCCGGCGGGGATCCTCGCCAACGTAGTGATGCCCGGGCTGACCCTGACGGAGCGGGCGAGGCGGGTGATCCCGGGGGAGGTCCTGGACGGGGAGGCAGCTCGCACGCCCACGGGTAGGCTCACAACTCCGGAAGAGGTGGCGGCGCTGGTCGTCTTCTTGGGTTCCGCCGCCAACGGGCACGTCAACGGCGAGAATATCCGGGTGTCGGGCGGCCTCTAACTACTACGCGAGGGTGGTCGCGAAGATGCGAAGCGCTTACCCCACCGACCTCTCCGACGCCGAAGGGCATCGATTCACGCCGCTATCCCTCGTTCGATGGCCAGCGATCGATGGAGGCGGACACGTGTTGCCCGAGCCTTACGACACAGGAAGAACGCTCGCTGGTTTTGGGGGACTAGTCACGTCTCGGGTGCTGTTTCAGGGACGCATGCTGTCGAGGAAGCCGAAGAGGAGGCGTCGGAATTCCTCGGGCTTTTCGATGTGCGGCGTGTGCCCGCACCCCCGGAGCACCTCCTCGCGGTAAGAGCCGCCGGCCGCGGCGTAGGTATCGAGGACGGCCCTCGTCTGGGAGACCATCGGCTGGGGCGGAAAGGTCCCCTCCCCGGGCCAGCCCGGCACGAGATCCATCCTGCCTAAAGTGCCGAAGTCCAGGAGCGAGGCGTCGGAGACGACGGCGTCGTCGGCGCCCCGGATCCAGAGTACTGGCGGTCCCGGCTCGATGCGCGCGAAGCCCGAGAGGTCGCAGTATTTCGGCGAGATGGCGTTGTTCATGCCCCTCGTTCCGGGCGCGACGCCGGGCCAGTTCTGCGAGGCCGTCATGTTACCCGGGTAGTTGCCCTCGCCGGTCTGCGTGCTGAGGACCGAGGAGAGAAAGATTTCCTCGCGCTCCGGAGAAGCCCTGAAGAATGGGGCGAAGTAGAAGTTGTTCATCACGTTCCTGGGGGAGTTGGGGTCGTCCCCGGTCCGGTCGTTGGCGCCGAGGCGCCTGACGAACTCGAGGTTGGCCGTCCCGCCCCCGCTGCCGGCGTAGTCCGGCCAGCACGGGGTACCCGCCCCGTCCTTTGTCCCGCCGAAGCCGTAGGGGCTCATGGGAGCGACCAGCGTGAGCGAGGCGACCGCGCCGGGGTGGTCGACGGCGTACCGCATAACCGCGGTGCCGCCGGCCGACCAACCGACGAGGTGAACCTCGCCCAGCTCCAGGGCGTACACCATCGCGTGCAGGTCGTCCGAGAAGTCCCCGAGGCCACGGGTAGCGTCGAGCGGCTTCGTCTCGGAGTCACCGAACCCGCGCAGATCGGGTGCCAGCCCACGGTAGAGATCAAGCGAGGCCAACGCCGCGAGCGTCTCCTCGAAGAAACGCGAAGACGAGGCGTTGCCGTGCACGAAGAGCACCGGGATCCCGTCCCCCGGACCGCTTTCGAGCAGATGCGTCCTCAACCGGCCGGTCTCCACCGTCCTCGAAGAGACCCCTTCGAGCAGAACCTCTCGCGCCATGCGTACCCCTCCCGATCTCTGCCAATCCACAAAGCCTCGGGCTCCGAAGGACCCCAACACCGCGTGCCACTCTAGCCGATTGGCAAAGCCTACACCACGCGATGCATGTCCCATCGCCGTACCCGGCTCGGTGGGTGCCGCCACCCTGTCCTCGCGGTCGCTTTGTCTCCGCCTGCCCCAGAGTATGCTTCCGTCCAGGCATGATGGCCCTCCGAGATGCTTCCCTCGCCTGGAAATCGAAAAACGTCAAGGGAGGGCGGTCGCGGGCATCGATCGGCGAAGGAGAACGGAGTGGTCGGCTGGAGTGCTCGAACGTCGGTGTGGGAGCGTGACGGAAGTCAGCCGTATACTGCCTCTCATGAGGCTCGCAGGCGCACTGATCTCGTTGCAGGAGAGGCTTCCGCGCTTCGGAGGTTCCGGGTCCGGCGGTCCCCGGCCTTCCGAGGGTGCGCTGAGGGTCGGACTCGTCTCCTTCGGGTTCCTGACCTTGCTCTCCGCCGTCTACATCACCTGGCATGCTGGCTCCACGGAAGCGTTGAATCGCTACCCGGGACTGCCCGCGTTCTCGCTCTCCCTGACGTGGGTGGTCTTGCTCGCCTCGGAGCTGCTGCGCCGGGGAAACCCGGAAAGGGAAAGGACCAACCGTCGCCTGGCCTCCGCCGTGCTCGCGCTCGTCGCGTGGTTTGTCTTGATTCCGGCCCTGCTTCTGCTCGGGGCCGTGCTGTTGCATACCGCCTTGGGCACCACCAGAGTGATCGGGTGGGCGGCCTTCGTCGTCTTCGTCGCCGGTTTCGGCTGGACCGTCGGTCGCTACTCCGGCCCGGTGCGCCGGAACTCCGGTCGCTAGGAGGACACGACTCCGTTCTCGGGCGCCTTCAAGAACCCGTCCTCGCCTCGCCGAGCAGGAACTTCCTCGCCTCCTTGTTGAACGCCTCCGCCCGCTCGTCGTGGGGCAGGAGGGCCGCGTCTCGGAACACCCTGAGCTCGGCGCGCGGGTTGTTCTTGGTGAAGCTCTCGGCCTGCCTGAGCGGGGTCGTCCTCGCCTCCTGTCCCCAGGCCAGAAGCGTCTTGTGGGGCACCCGCGACCAGTAGCCCTTCAGCCCGAAGTTGAGCTTGCCGGAGACGAACGACGCCGCGAGGCTCTTCGCCCCGGGCTGATGCCCCGTCCGGTAGTAGGCCCCGACGAGGTCCTCCGTGACGAGCTCGCGGTCGCGGTACGCGATCCTCCCGAGATAATAACGGATACCCGCCCTGGAGACGATGGCGTGATACAGACCGTCGCCGATCACGGGTGCCCGGAACAGACCGTGGATCGCGTCTCCGAGCCGTCCGCTCGGCAGGTCGAGGCTCCCGAAGCCGGTCGGACAAACCAGGACGAGCTTCCCGAAGAGCCTCGGGGAGCGCACGGCGGCGGGGACGACGAGCGCCGCCGAGAGCGACGAGGCGACGAGGTGGGCCCTGGCCCCGATCACGTCCCGCGCGAAGGCCTCGACCTGCGCCGCGACGTCCTCCGGCCCGTAACGGCGCTTTGGCTTCTCCGAGGCCCCGCAGCCCAGAAGGTCCAGCGCGTACACCCGAAAGTCCCGCGAGAGCGCACGGAAGTTCCTCCTGAACTCGAACGACGAGGCCCCCGCGTAGATTCCATGCACCAGCAAGACCGGCGGTGCCCCCGCCTCCCCGGCGACCGCGTACGCCAGCTCCCCCTCTCGCCAACGGTAGCGCCCCTCCTCGCCCCCGAGCCGCGCCGGCTCCCCGACCTTCTCCAATCTCCGGTTCACCGCCGCAAGCCCGCCAACCAAGATTCCCGCTACCCCTAACACCCGCCGCAACCTCATCGTCCCGCCCGAACCTCCTCACCCGATGTACGGACCGGTGCCCCAGCGCACCCCCCGACCCCGGCCCACATACTAGAAACCAACAACCTCCCATATTAGCCGTTGACAACCTTGCTTTTTCAAATTACATTTAAGTAATTTAAATAAATAGCTTACATATATAGGAGAAGTAGCTTGGATCGGGAACGGTTGATCGACGAGATTCTGATGCTCTTGCCGGTTCTGGCGCGTGGGCTCGGGAGGCCGGATCCTTCGGAGGCAGGGAAGTTGGCTCGTAGGGGAATCCCCGTGGATCCGACGCTCTCCCCTGGTCACGTGCAGGTTCTCATAGCACTGGGCAGGGGCCCGCACTCGATCGGGCGTCTCGCGGAGGCGGTGGGGGTTTCGCCGCCTGCCGCGTCGCAGCTCGTGGACAGGTTGGCGGAGCACGGCATGGTCGAGCGTAGGCCGGACCCTACCGACCGCCGCGTGGTCCAAGTGGATTACGTGCCGGGGATGCAGGACATCGCGCGCAGGATGATGGAGGGGCGCAGCCGGAAACTCCGGGAGGCGCTCGGGCGTATGACGGACGACGAAGCACGAGCCCTCTTGAAGGGCCTCAAGCTGTTGGTGGAGAGCTTCGAAGGGGCGCACGGAGAGGAAAAGCATGGATCGCATCGTTAGCTGGTGCTTGAGGAACAAGTCCGTAGTCTTTCTGGCCACCCTGCTGCTCATAGCCAGCGGCGTCTTCGCGACCACGCGCCTCAACCAGGAGCTTCTCCCGGACATCGAGTTCCCCGTCATCACCATCTCCACTCCGGTCCCCGGCGCCGGTCCCGAGACCGTCGACGAGCAAGTAACGCAACCCCTGGAGAGCGTCATCACGGGCGTCGAGAACCTCGAAGGCATCCAGGCGAACTCCGCCCAGGGGTTCAGCATCGTCATCGCCGAGTTCAGCCTCGACGCCGACACCGAAGAGGCCGAGGCGGAGCTCCAGGCCGCCATCGAGAATGTCAGCCTCCCAGACCAGGCGGTGGAGCCCAAGGTCCGGCGCCAGTCAGCCTCGGAGTTCCCAATCATGAACGTCTCCCTCGCCGCCCCCGACGGAGACCTCGCCGCCCTCACCGCGTACACCCAGGACGAGGTCGTCCCGCGCCTCGAAGAGGTCGACGGCATCGGCCGGGTGGACGTCGTCGGCGGCTCCGGAGATCGCATAGAAGTCGAGCTCGACCCCGCCGCCCTCGAAGAGAACGGCCTCCCCGCCGCCGCCGTGGCCTCAGCCATACAGGGCGCCAACGCCAACGCCCCCGTCGGCTCCGTGGATATAGAAGGGCTCTCGACCCCCGTGCGCGTCACGGGCGAGGTCGGGGACGTCGAGGCTCTCCGGAACCTGCCGATAAGCGCCGCCTCCGCCACGGGTGGTGCTCCGGGCGGCGCTCCCCCGGGTGCTGCCCCGCCCGGAGCGGGCGCCGCCGGCGCCTCCCAGTACGCGCAGGCTCCGCCGGAGCCGGTGACCCTCGGGGAGATAGCGGACGTTCGGGTCGCGGAGTCCAACCTCTCCGGCATCGCGCGCACCAACGGCGAGTCGAGCCTCGGGCTGAACATAACCAAGGCCCCCGACGCCAACACCGTGGATGTTGCCGCCGGCGTCGAGGAGGCGCTCGCGGGGGCGCGCGAGGAGCTCGGGGAGGAGCAGGTCCAGGTTGTCTTCAACTCCGCGGAGGATGTGAAGGAGTCCATCAACAGCCTCATCGAGGAGGGCGTCATCGGCGCCGGGCTCGCGATCCTGGTGATCTTCTTCTTCCTGCGCTCCCTGCGCGCCACCCTCGTCACGGCCGTCTCCCTGCCGACCTCGGTGTTGGCGGCGCTGCTCTTCTCCTGGGGCTACGACCTGACGCTGAACATCCTGACCCTCGCCGGGCTCACCATCGCCGTCGGGCGCGTGGTGGACGACGCGATCGTGGTGCTCGAAAACTCCTACCGCTACGTGCAGAAGGGCTACGATCCCGAAGAAGCGGCGCTCAGGGGGACGACCGAGGTGGCAAGCGCCATCACCTCGTCCACGCTAACTACCACGGCGGTCTTTCTTCCGCTGGCGGTGGTCGGCGGGATCGTCTCGAAGTTTTTCGTCCCGCTCTCCCTCACCGTCGCCCTCGCCCTGCTCGCCTCCCTGATCGTCTCCATCACCATCATCCCCGTCCTCGTCAGCGTGCATCAGGCGCGGCGGGCCCCGCGAGGCGGCTCGAAGGCACGACGCCCCGTCTACGGGGGACTTCTCCAACGAGGACGCCCCCGATGCCCGGCCCGGCAGCCGCCGGGCGCGCAGGGCCGAGAGGAGGGGTGGGGGTGGGATCCTGCGCGTGCTCGTCGGCGGCCTCGTCCTCTTGCTCGCGTCGGCGGTAGCCTTCGTCATAGCGGCCCGGGCCGGCCTGCTGGACGGCGTCCCCGGCGTGCCCACGGGCCTCCTCGACGCCGCGACGGGGCTGGACCTCGGCTCTCCGGTCGTGATCGACGCCGCCCTTGGGGCGCTGGTCCTCCTCGGCATCGTACTTCTCGCCGTGCGGGCCTCCCGCCGGTCCTCCGAGCGTCCCTCCGGGGGCGAGGAGGACGGTTTCCTCGTGCGGCTGTACACGCCGATGCTCCGGTGGGCGCTCCGGAATCGGCCGGCGGTGCTGGTGCTCGCGCTGGTCTTCTTCGTCGGCGGGCTCGCGGCGATACCGTTCCTCCCGGTCAGCTTCTTCCCGGCGGGCGAGGAGAGGATCGCGCAGGCCAGGGTAGAGCTTCCGCCCGGCGCCGGGCTCCAGCAGACCGACGAGGCGGTTCGTCCGTTCGAGGAGTTCCTCGGGGACGATCCCGACGTGCGCAACTACCAGATCTCCATCGCCGGTGAGGACAACTTCGACCCCAACTCCCCCATACGCTCGGCCAACCAGGCCCAGGCGTTCATCAACATAGAAGAGGAGGCCGACCCGCAAGAGGCCATTCGTCGCATCAGCGACGAGGGGCGCGAGATCTTCGGCGAGGAGGCGTTTCGGGCCGAGATCCTCCAGAACGGCCCGCCCCAGGGCGAGCTCCAGGCGATCATCACCGGTGGCACCGAAGGGGAGCGCGAGGAGGCCGCCGGCATCGTAAGCGACGAGATATCGGGCATAAACTCCGTCATCAACGTCCGAAGCGACGTCTCCGGCGGCACCCCCGAGATCGTGGCGGAGGTCGACCCCGAGCGCTCGGCCCAGGTCGGCCTCTCGCCCCAGACGGTCTCGGGCGCCCTGGCTACCCTCCTCGGTGGCGGCGCCCCCGGCGGCGCGCCTGGTGCCCCCGGCGGGCCGCCCAGCGTCGGCGGAGACCCGGTCTCCGTCAGCCTGCCCTCCGAGGCGATCGACTCCGTGGACGAGGTCCGCGCCCTCCCCCTCGCCCCCGGCCTGGCCGTCGGCGACGTCGCCGAGGTGACGCAGGTCGAGGCGCCGGCGGCCAAGAGCCGGGTGGACGGGGAGCCCGCCGTCACGGTGAGCGCCCGCATCGTCTCCCAGGACACCCAGACCGTCTCCGCCCAGGCCCAGACCGCCCTCGCGGAGCTGAACCTGCCGGACGACGTCGAGGTCAGCGTCGGCGGCGAGAACGAGGACATCGAAGAGAGCTTCAGGAACCTTTTCTACTCCATCATCGTGGCGCTCGCGCTCGTGTTCATCCTGCTCGTCGTCTTCTTCGGCTCCATCCTGATACCTCTGGTGATCCTGCTGGCGGTCCCCCTCACGACCGCGGGCGCCTTCGGGGCCCTGCTCCTGACGAACACCGCCCTGAGCCTCCCGAGCCTCCTCGGCATCCTGCTGCTTATCGGCATCGTCGTCTCGAACGCCATCCTTCTCGTTGACTTCGCGATAAAAGCCCGCAGCAGGCACGAAGACGGCGACGAGGCCGTGGTCGAGGCCGGTCGGGCACGGCTACGGCCTATCCTCATGACCGCGCTCGCCACCATCTTCGCCCTCCTGCCCCTGGCCCTCGGCCTCGCGGGCGGTGGCTCCGGCCTGATCTCCGCGAGCCTCGCCATCACCGTCATAGGCGGCCTCGCCACCTCGACCTTCCTCACGCTGCTGGTGGTACCGGTGGGCTACTCTCTCCTGGAGAGCGCCCGGAGCCGCCGCAAGAAGAGGCGGTACGCTTAGGGGTACGGGACGACATCGTGACCCCGGGACGAGGCCCGGGGTCCGCCGACGCGGAGGGGACTTGAGGGACGAGCGCAGAACGCTGCTGACGGGGCCGATGCTGGCCATGATCTCCTCGACCCTGGCCAGCCTCGTCGGGTTCAACCTGCTGCTCTCCACCGTGCCGCTCTACGCGGACAAGGTGGGCGGCGGGAGCACGGGGGCGGGGTTCGCGACGGCCGCTTTCATGCTCTCGACGGTTCTCGCCCAGACCCAGATGCCCCGCGCCCTCGCCCGCTTCGGCTACAAACCGGTCCTCGCCGCCGGCCTGCTCTCCCTGGGCCTCCCGGCGTTCCTATACGCCACGGCGGACGGCCTTTCCACCATCCTCGCGGTTACGCTGGCGCGCGGCGTGGGCTTCGGCATCATCACCGTGGTCTTCGGCGCGGTGGTCGTGGAGCTCGCGCCGCCGGAGCGCAGAGGGGAGGCCTTGGGCCTCTTCGGCATCGCTATCGCGCTCCCATCCATCTTCTGCAACCCCCTGAGCCTCTGGTTCGTGGAGCGCTCGGGCTACTGGCTTGTCTTCCTTCTCGGCGGAGCGGCGCCCCTGCTCGGCTTCGTCTCCTTCTTTGGCCTGGGATCCGTCCGGGGCGGGAGGCGCTCGAACGGGGCCGGGTTCCTCGAAGGCCTCTCGCGCGGCCCGCTGCTCAGGCTGGTCGTGATCTTCGCCGCCTGCACCATGGTCGGCGGGGTGATCGTAACCTTTTTGCCCCTCGCGGCCCCCGGGGCCGGCGCTTTCTCGGCCGCCACCGCCATCCTCGTGCTCGGGCTCTCCATGACGGCCGGACGCCTGTGGGCCGGGCGGTTCGGCGACCGCAACGGTCCGCGGGGCCTGCTCGTCCCCGGCCTCGTCGTGGCCGCGCTCGGCGTGGCGACCCTGGCGCAGGGCGGGCTCGCGCTCCTGGTCGGGGCCACGCTCTTCGGGCTTGGCTTCGGAGCACTCCAGAGCGCGACCCTCGTCATGGTCATGGCCCGCGTCTCGAAGGACGAGTACGGGCTTGGCAGCACCCTCTGGAACGCCGCTTTCGACGCCGGGACCGGCCTCGGCGCCTTCCTCTTCGGCTTCGTGGTGGGGGCGAGCGGCTTCTCGGTCGCCTTCTACCTCTGCGCCGCGCTACTCCTCGCCGCCCTCCCCATCGTCAGGCGCGACCGCGCCGCGTCCGAACCGGCCTAGAGGGAGCTTCGGGAGGAGTCCCTACCCCTCCAGCCGGACCGTTCCGGCCTTCTCGCTCCTCACCTCGACCCTTATCGGACCGTCGCCGCGCAGCACCCAGAGGGCGCGGGCGGCGTAGTCCGAGGGCAGGCCCGCAAAGAACGCCGGGCTCTTCCAGGAGTTCCCGGCGAGCGCGGAGCGTCCAGCGAGGTGGCCGAGGTCCGTCTCGGCCTCGCCCGACACGAAGCTCGCCCCTTCGGGGAGCGTGATCTCCGCCTTCACCGGCTTCGTCACGCCCTTATCCTGCGAGATCTTCGTCACGTTCGTCGGCAGGTAGCCCGTGTTCCTGACCCGGACCTCGACCCTGCGGAGGCCGCCCGCAAGGCTTTCAACCTCCAGCTCCGCCTCGATGCGCGGGGCGCAGGAGGCGTGGGCGAGGGCGAAGCGGGCGAGCTTCTCGCACTCGGCCTCCAGAAACTCCGGCGGCGGGTTCTGAAACGTGAACTTGGTCTTCCAGCCCCCGATCTCCACGCGCCCGAGCTGCGGGTGATCGAAGGGCTTCCAATCCACGAAGCCCTCGCCCCCGAGCGCCTCGTCGTTCCAGCGGAGCATCGCAAGAGAAGCCTCCTCCGGTGGGTCCCGAAAGAACGCTATAAAGTCCTCGACCTCCACCCCCGCCGCCCCCGCCATGGACCAGAACTCGACCGTGTACGCGAAGACCCCATAAGCGGAGTAGGCCCAATCGTCGAACGCCCCGGTGATGACCTCGTTCGGGGCGTAGCGGAAGTCGTGGTAGACGGAGATGTTCGGGTAGCCGGTGATCTCCGTGCCCCTCTCTCCCAGAGCCTTGAAGACCGCGAGGTCGTGCTCTGGCATCTTCCCGTCTTCCTTGTCGGAGAAGGGGCGCAGGATGGCGCCGCAGAACGTGTGGTACGTGTGGAGCGAGAAGACGTTCCTCCGCGCCAGCAAGGCCTCCACCTGCGCCCTGGATTCGGGCTCGGAGAGCGGGTACGGACCGGCGCCCTGTTGCTCGTGGTCCTCCCTCCAGCCGTAGGGGTACTGGCGGTTCATGTCGAGGCCGTAGAGGGGACGCGCGATCTTCCGCTCGAACCCGTCGTAGTCCTTGAAGAGGCCCTCCCGGTACACGCGGTAGTAGGTGACCTCCGGATCCGACTCGTCCGGACGGCGCGGGACCATGAGCCTCGGGTCCTCCCTGGAGACGCGCCACTCGCCTTCTCTGTCCTGGACGCGCATCTGGACGATGTGCCCATCGCCGTCGAGGTCTTCGGGGTGGAGGCCGGCCTCCTCCTCCGGCTCGGGCCAGGGGCGAGTGCTCGCCCGCAGGGTGTGGGGGGTGGTGAGGTAGCGTTCGGCGCCGTCCGGGGAGAGGCGCGGGAGTACGTAGAAGGTTCCGCGGTCGAGGAGGCTGGTTACGAGGTCGTCCTCGCCGTGGCGCTTCAGGAGGGTCTGGATCAGGTACAGCGCCGCCATCGAGCCGGTAACCTCGCCGGCGTGGGTGTTGCCGTCCACCCAGAAGGCGGGCTTCTCGGAGGCCGGTCCGGTCCCCTGGTTCGTGATCTCGGCCAGCAGAATCTCGCGCCCCTCCCGACTCTTCCCAATGGAGACCACCTCGCACAGCCCGGGGTGCTCCTCCGCGAAACCCCTCATCGCCCCCACCAGATCTTCGTAACCCAGGTACCGATCGAACCTCAAACCACCCCTCCTCCGTCTCGCCTGTGCCGGCCCGGACCATTATGCTCGACGCCAGGACCCCCGCGCCGTTCCCCAAGGAGGTCGCGGCGCGCCCGCTCCAGATACCAAATGTTGCGGGCTTTTTTGTTAACCTGCTCCATGTTGAGTACCGACACGGTCGCCGCCTCGCGGGCGTGTCTGGCCGCTAGCGGGAGAGATATAATTGCTTTTCGGGGACAAAATCGTCGGAGGTGATGAGGCGCTGGACGCCCAGGTTGGAACCGTCCTAGGGGGACGCTACAGGATCCTCAGCACCCTGGGCACGGGCGGCATGGCAGTCGTCTACAAGGCGGAAGACGCGGTCCTCGGCCGTCGCGTCGCCTTGAAGACGCTGCACGAACGGTACGCCGAAGAGGACTCTTTCCGATCGCGCTTCAAGCAAGAGGCGCGGGCGATGGCCTCCCTCGACCACGAGAACGTCGTCAGGGTCTACGATATCTGCCAGGAAGGCGAAGTCCCGTTTATCGTCGCCGAGTACGTCGGCGGCGGGGACGTGGGAGGGATGCTCAGGCGTGCGCCCGGTGGTCGCCTCGACGTGCGCTCCGTGCGCGAGATCGTCGGGCAGCTCCTCCGGGCCCTGGCCTACGCGCACCGGCGCGGGGTCATCCACCGCGACATAAAGCCCTCGAACATCCTTCTGACCGAAGAAGGCAAGGTCAAGGTCGCCGACTTCGGCATCGCGCGCATCGTAGAAGAGGAAGAGTCGGCGGGGAACCCCGGCGAGATCATCGGCAGCGCCCGGTACATGTCCCCCGAGCAGCTTCGGGGCGAGGAGACGACCCCGCGGAGCGACATCTACTCCGTCGGCATCCTTCTCTACCACTGCCTCACCGGTCGGCCTCCTTTCTCCGGTGACGCCAGGAGCGTGGCGCGCCAGCAGATGCACGACAACCCGACGCCGCCTCGCGACCTGAAGATCGCGCTCCCCCCCCAACTCGAAGCCGTGATCCTCAAAGCCCTCTCCAAGGACCCCGGGGACCGCTACTCCTCCGCCTCCGCGATGCTCGAGGACCTCCAGCGTGGCCTCCGCGAGACCGGCTCGCGGGCGGATCGGGGGCCGCGCCGTGTCCGCCTCGGGGGTCTTCGCCGGGGACGCGGCAAGGCGCTGCTCGGCTCCTGCGCCCTGGCCCTTCTGCTCCTTCTCGGGGCCGGAACGGCGTCTTCGATGGGCTACGTGAACCTCGGCGCCCTCCCGTTGGGCGGAGGGGTGGAAGAAGCTTCGGCACCGTCCGAGCCGGTCGCGCAACCGGCGGACCTGGAGGCCCCCGAGCCCCCGGCGGAGCCCGAGGCGAGGGAGGGCGAAGTCGCCTCCATCCCGGAGACCACGACCACGCAGCAGGCCCAGGTGAGCGTGCCGGTGCCGGCCGTGGACTCGTACTTCGACTACTACGTCAGGGATTTGCTGCGGAGCCAGGGCCTCAGAAGCCGGGTCGTCCGCGAGTACCGCGAAGGCTACGCCCCGGCGGGCGTGGTCTGGGGTACCGACCCCGCCGCCGGCACCCTCGTACCGTCGGGCTCGGTCGTTACCGTCTACGCCACGCCCAGGGACGAGGAGCAGATCCCGGAGGTCGTCCTCCCCGATCCCAACCCCTAGAGCGGACCACTGCGGCCCGCCTTCCTTGCTGCGTCCTCTAACCGAACCTGTGGTTCCGGTCGACCATGTCGGCGACGAATGGGTAGCGGTAATCCACGCCCCCGTTCACCTTGTAGGCCGCGTAGCACTGGTGCACGATGGGCACGAACGCTAGGAGGAAGGCCAGCGGGACGAGCACGATGGTCGCCAGGCCCAGCGTAACTATGGACAACACTATGGTCGTCAGGCCGTAGACGGCGAAGATTCCGAACCACGCCACTTGATACCAGAGCGATTGCAGAGCATGGAAGCCGACCCTGTCCGAGCGGTCCTTGTAGACGAGCCAGATGACGAGGGCCGCGATGGGGCCGCCGATACCGCTGATGAGGGTCAGCAGCGTGCTCAGGTGCGCGAGTATGGACCACGTCTGCTCGTCCCTGGCGCTCATGCTTGAGCCGCCCATCACCGGCCCTTCGTCGCCCGTCCCGAAAGCCTCGTAGCCGGCGTCGGCCCTGCCCGAGTCACCGGCCTCGCCGGGGCCGCCTTCGCCCCCCACCCTGATCCGGCGGAGCCTGGACTCGCCCTCGCTGCCGTAGTTCGGGTCCCCTTGCTGCATGGCTGCGCTCCTTCCCTCGTTGTCCACGACCCTATCCGCGCTCGCGTTCCCCGGCAAGACCTCCTCTCGCAACGTCAAAAGGCCGTCCGCCGGATGGCAACGTTGCGGTAGAGCAGAAAGACCGCGAGCGCCAGAGCGCCGCCGTCGCCCGCGGGGAACGTCCCCCGGTAGCTTCGGCCCGCGACGCCGCCCGCGAGCCGCACCTCGTCTCCGGCGGGAGTGCCTTCCTTGGTGTCCCCGGTGAGGAGACGCGCGACGGAGGTGTTGCGCAAGAGGCTCGTGTTGGCCTCGTAGGCCTTGCCCCCGCAGAAGATCCTGAGCCCTTCCCCGGGCTTCTCGGGACCGGCGATCAGGACCGGCGAGCCGTCCGTCCTCATCCGGTAGCGCGCTCCTAACTCGCCGGTCTGCTCGATCTCCGAGACGGTCTCGCCGACGTGGACTTCGGCGGCGTACGAGCCGAGCATCCTGAGTTGCCCCCATTCCCTACCCCCGCCGTTCAACAGGGAGAAACGCGAGCCGAGGAGGCCGCGGGCTTGGGCCCGGAAGGAGCCGTCGAGGTCCCGGGCGAGAGGGCCCCAGACCGCCATGGGCGAGGAGGTTCGTGAAACTCGGTCCATGTATACCCATACGCGCGCGGGCTCGTTGAAGTTTCACGGGACGGGGTAGTACATTAGAGCGTCGGGGCAGCGAGAGAGCGAGGGGCCATGGAGCTTAGAAACAAGGACGAGTTGAGGACGGAGATCCTGCAATCCTGGTTGAGGAGCGCCTGGGTCTACCCGATGCGCAGCCCCGAGGGCTCCGGGCAAGAAGGGGTCTACATGCGCCTGACCCCCGGCGGTCGCCTGAAGATGCGACGCAGGATCGGGGAGCTCGAAACTCAGTTGGGCGTGAAGGGCACCGAGGCCGCCGACCAGGAAGAGGCCGGCACCCTCCCCGCCGAACGCGACAAGCTCGAGCTCGCGATGATGGTCCAGGCCTACACCTCAGAACGCCGCTTTATAGAGAGCCAGGGGACCGCCCTCGGCACCGCGGCCGTCGGGCTCGAAGGGCCAGCGGAAGGGCCACCAGGCCCCGCCTCACCCCCCGAGGGGTAAGCTGAGATGAGCCGCTGTGGCGGGTTACGGCTCGATCCGAAGGACACGGGTCGGTCCGCGGCGGTTAAAGCTTCCGTCGTTCGTGGTCGATAACTTTACCGTGCAAGAGCCTGAGAACACGCGCTCCGTATCGTCCGGCGGGAACCTGAGGGTCCTCGGGTTGCTCGCCGGCGTCGGAGAAGAGGTCGTCGCGGAGCCCGAGAACCTCGAGGGGGCGCTCGGGAGGATGGTCGCCGGGCTCCGGGCCGCTCTAAGGCTGAGGGCGCTCTCGCTCTCGGCATCCGTGGGGGAGCGGCGCGAGGCCTCGGCGACGAGCGGCATCGCCGGAGGGGAGCCGGTAGAGTTCCCCATACTCCGCGGCAAGACGCGCGTCGGCGCGCTCCGCGCCTACGCCGACGCTCTCGATGAGGGACAGAGGGAGGTCTTGCGGACCGCGGCGGGCGTCGCGGCCCTGGCGCTCGACGCCGCTCACGCCAGGGAGGCCGCCGCGCAGAAGACCGCACAGCTGAGCGTCGTCCAGGTCGCCTCGGAGGCGCTCGGCATCATAAAGGAGGAGGGGGACCTCTACCCGACCGTGCTCGTCCTCACCCTGGAGCTTCTGGACGCCTCGGGCGGGGCGATCCTCCTCGGCGACGGCGGCGTTACGAGCCTGGGCTTCGAAGGCTCCGAGGGGATGCTCGAAGCCCTGCGCGAGGTGCGTTTTCTGGGCCCTAGCCCGTGGATGGGCCGCATCGGCGGCCATCACCTCCTCGGAGTGGGGCTCGGCAATAGCGAGGGGGCGGTCTTTCTCACGCGCCCGACGCGGCCGTACACCGAGGCCGAGGGCGTCTCGCTCAAGCTCGTGGCCCGCCAGATTGCCCGCGCCCGCGAGCGGAGCCGCCTCTACGCCTCCCTGGAGCGGACCAGCACGGAGGCCATCTCCGCGCTCGCCGCGGCGCTCGAATCCCGGGACGACACCACCGGCGAGCACATAAAGAGGACGCAGGTCCTCGCCGGGGAGGCCGCCGAGGAGCTCGGGCTCGACCCCGAGGGCGTCCGCGTCGTCAAGTACGCCGCCATGCTGCACGACATCGGCAAGATAGGCATCCCCGACTCCATCCTCAACAAGACCGGCGGGCTTACGCCGGAGGAGTGGCGGGCGATGCGCCGCCACCCGGAGACCGGCGCGCACATAGTCGGCAGGATCGCCGGCTTCGAGGACGTCGTCGAGGCCGTCCTCGCCCACCACGAGCGGCACGACGGCCGGGGGTACCCTGCGGGACTCGCCGGCGAGGAGGTGCCGGTCGCGGCGCGCCTGATCTCCGTTATAGACGCTTACGACGCCATGACCAACGATCGGCCGTACCGCAAGGCCCTGACCCACGAACTTGCGCTCGCCGAGCTCGAGCACGGCTCGGGCACCCAGTTCGACCCCGCCGCGGTCGAAGCCCTCAAGGCCGTCTTGCAGCGCAGAAGAAAGTGAGTTTCAGATGTCGGATGCCATCCCCTTCACGCAATCCCAGGCCATAAACGTCGGGGCTCACGTCTGCGCGATGCACCAGTCGCCCGACGCCGTGCTCGGCGTGCTTGCCAGCGCCTTCGCCGCGGGGCTCGCGCGCGGCGAGCGGTGCGTCCTCGTCGCCCCCGAAGCCTCAGCCACGGAGGTGCGGCGGCTCTTGCGTGGGGGGGGCGCGGACGTCGAAGGCATAGAGGGCGAAGCCCTGCTCTTCCTGACGGACCGGGACCCCTTGCTCGCCAACGGCGGCAGCGAGTTCGATCCCGACCACCTCCTCGACGCCATAAAGGGCCTCTTCACGGCGACCGTCGAGGCCGGATACAAGGGCCTGAGGCTCTCGGCCGACGTCCCGTGGCTCACCCGCGACGTCCCCGGCGGCGAGAGGGCGATGGAGTTCGAAGCCAAGGCCGACGAGCTCGTTAACGTCCCCGGCGTGCCGCTCCTCGCCATCTGCCAGTACCGTCTCGGCGACCTCGACCCCGAAGACTCCCTCGCCATCCTCGAACGCCACCCCCTCACCCTCGTCGGCGGCAGGGTCCACCAGAACGAGGCTTACATCAGCCGCTAGATCCCTCCAACTAGCTGCGGCTCCTGATCCTGAGGGTGCACATCCTCTCGTCGGATTCTTCCCGTCGGAACACTACGTACTGCGCGATTCGTCCGACGAGATCGTGCCCGTGGGAAGCGTGCGGCTACCCTATGGGCAACACCCCATTTGGTAATCATTACCTCGTTATGCTCTCGTCGCTGGCTTCTCCCACGCGCAGGAAGGGGCTTGCGAAGATCCAGCGT
>JADDPR010000491.1 GCA_016781775.1 Rubrobacter sp.
GGAACCAGCTAGTCGTCGTCCTCCTCGCCCACCCTCGACTCGGCCTCGTCCTCTTTCTTGTCTTCGGTTCCCATGGGCCCGCCCGGGTCGGGCTCGTGGTCCGTCCCCATGGGCCCGGATTCGGGGCTCTTGGCCCCTTCGTTTTCTCGTCGCTCGCCCTCGGCCACACCGCGGCCCTTCTTCTCCTCTTCGCCCACCACGTCCGTCCTTCCCTTTAGCAGCGCTCGTCGCCCATGCCATCCCTCGCCGTAAAGCCCGCGACCTATGGCCGGAATGAGGCTGGCGGGAGAAGCACCGCCTTACACCGGCGGGTAGACTGATCGAGAGATGAACCAGGAGGATCGCCCTACCAGGCAGAGCAGTTCGCAGACCTTCCGTTGGGTAGCCGTGGTCGCTTCAGCGGTCTCGATGTCTTTTGGCTCGTGGATGGCCAGCTCCTATTGGCTTCCATGTTCGCAGCGTTACTTTCGGGGATGCTCGTGGAGGCCACAAGACTCGACGAGCGCTCGGCGGCAGCCAAGAGGCTAAGCTAGGCTCTGGCGGTCATTTTCGCGACGCTGTCCGTGTTCTACCTCTACGCGGTGCTCGTCTCTTAGCTCTACCCGCTGACCCCAGGCCGATGCGGTCCGGTTTCCCGTCAAAGAAGGTCCGCCTGCCTATAGGTCGCAGACATTATGGCGGGGCTTGCCCATGCTCTTACCGCGAGGCGCCACGGTCAAATCCCGCAACGGGGAGGGCCGGAGTCTAGGGAAGGACCCGGGCTTGGGGATCCGGCGCGAAGGAGAGCCGGGCCGGTCTTTTAGGAGGGGGGTAATCGTTGCCGGCCCGACGCTCACGACGATAGCAAGGCGAGATAGCGAAGGTGTTAAAGGAAGATAACGGTTTGATAACGGTCGTCCCTACCACGGCACGAGAGGAGCCGGGCCCCGAAGGACCCGGCCCTTTGGCCCGCGGGCTCGTTGGCCGACGACCCTGCAGGTCAGGCCCTACGGACGTTCTCTGCCTGCATGCCCTTCTTGCCGCGCGTCGCC
>JADDPR010000359.1 GCA_016781775.1 Rubrobacter sp.
TCCTCGTCGTGGAAGCGGTGGAGCATCGAGGTCATCCACCACGAGAAGCGGCTCGCCTTCCACACGCGCCTCAGGCACGTCTCCGAGTACGAGCCGAGCCCGCCCATGTCGCCGGAGGCGTAGGCCTCGGCGAGGGCTTTGGCGAGGACGCGGATGTCGGCGACGGCCAGGTTCATCCCCTTCGCTCCGGTCGGCGGCACGATGTGGGCGGCGTCCCCGGCGAGGAAGAGCCTGCCGTGGCGCATCGGCTCGCAGACGAAGGAGCGCATCTGCACGATGCTCTTCTGGAAGATTCTGCCCTCCGTCAGCGTCCAGTCGTCGGTGTCGAGGCGGGCGTGCATCTCCTCCCAGATCCGGTCGTCCGACCAGTTCTCGACCCTGTCGTTGGGGTCGCACTGGAAGTACAGGCGCTGGATCTCGGGGGAGCGGGTGCTGACGAGGGAGAAGCCGCGCTCGTGGAGGGCGTAGATGAGCTCTTCAGTCGCGGGCGGTCCCTCGACCAGGATGCCGAACCAGGCGAACGGGTACGTGCGCGCATGCTCCCTGCGAACGCGTTCGGGGATGGAGGAGCGAGACGGCCCGAAGAAGCCGTCGGCCCCCACCACGTAGTCGCAGACGAGCTCCTCTTCCTCCGAGGTCCCGTCGTAACGGATCTCCCCGGCTTCGAGGTCGAGACGGGCGCCCTTACGGAAGCGAACCTTTGGCTCGTGCGTGTCGAGGTCCCTCAGGCCCACGACCGCTGTCTCGAAGAGGATCTGCCCTCCGGCGCCGAGGCGTGCCGCGTTGAGGTCCTTGACGACCTCTTGCTGGCCGTACACCACGATGTGCCGCCCACCCGTCAGGTCGTCGAAGTCGATGCGGTGTCCGCGCCCGCCGAAGCGGAGCTCGACGCCGTGGTGGACCGCCCCCTCCCGGTCCATCCGCTCCCCAAGGCCCGTCTCCCGCAAGAGCTCCGCCGTGCCGTACTCCAGGACGCCGGCGCGGACCGTCGTTTCGATCTCTTCGCGGCCTCGAAGCTCGATCACGACCGATTCGATCCCCTGCAGGTGCAGGAGGTGCGAGAGCAACAGCCCCGCCGGTCCGCCACCGAGTATCCCTACCTGTGTGCGCATACCGTCTCCCCCTCCCTTCTGTCGTCGTGCGTGCGGCGCGGAGTCGGCGCGCGGCTCACTGTGGGCTCCACTCCGCCCACAGCTCCTGCGGGCCGCGAAACTGGGCGTTCGCGTTGAACTCAAAGGCCTGGTCGGGCGGCGAGAGCCGGAGGTCCGGGAGCCTGCGCGTCAGGTGCTCGAAGGCGATCTTCGCCTCCAGCCTCGCGAGCGGCGCCCCGAGGCAGAAGTGGATGCCGTGGCTGAACGCTATGTGCCCTTTCGCGTTCGGGCGGTGGATGTCGAACTTCTCAGGGTCGTCGAAGACGGTCTCGTCGTGGTTGGCCGAGGCGAGGAGGAGCATGATGCGTGCCCCTTCCGGTACTTCGACGCCGGCGATCTCGACCGGCCTCGTCGTGTGGCGTCGCCACGCGATCACGGAGGTGTCGTGGCGGAGCATCTCCTCGACGGCGTTCTCGATCAGGGACGGGTCCTCCCGAAGCTCTTCCCAGAGGCCGGGGCGGGAGAGGAGTTGGCGGAGGCCGTTGGAGATCAAGCTGGTGGTGGTTTCGTGGCCGGCGAAGGAGAGGCTGTAGTCGATGCTGACCACCTCCTGGAGGCTCAGGTTGCTCTCGTCCTCGGCCCGGATGCGTAGCAGGTCGCTCGTGTAGTCGTCCCGGAGGTCCTCGGCCCGTGCGTGGACGAACTTCTCTATGTAGCCGAAGAGGGCGCTCATCTTCTCCACCGTTGGCAGCTGCTCCTCGGGGTCCATCCGGCCGAAGGAGACCTTGAGGCGATCGTAGCACCAGCTTTTGAGGAGTTCGGTGTCCTCTTCGGGGTAGCCGATCAAGCTGAACACCACCGACGCCGGCAGCGGGAAGGCGAAGCGGCGCACCATGTCCGCGCGGCCTTCTTTCATCATCCCGTCGATCAGGCCGTCCGTCAGCTCGCGGATGCGGCCTTCGAGGCCGGTAACGCGCTTTGCCGAGAAGGCGCGCGCCGCGTGCTTGCGCGTCCGCTTGTGCAGGGGCGGGTCGGCGGTCGAGGTGGTCGGGGTGACGCGCACGCCCTTTTTGAGGGCGGTGAGCGCCTCGTCGCTGGGACGATGTATGGGCTCCTGCACCCTCGTGTTCGAGAAGGTCTTGGAGTCCTTGACGATCCCCGCTATGTCCTCGAAGCGGCTGACGACCCAGAAGTCTATCTTCGGGGCGTAGAAGATGGGGGCTTCTTTGCGAAACCTGGCGTAGTACGGATACGGGTCCGCGAGGTAGCCCGGCGAGAGGGGATCGAAGTTCGGATCGACCGGATACTCTGCGCTCTTCGGGTCCACGGTCTGGCTCATCCGTCTCTCCTTTCCCGGAGCGCGGCTAGCGCGGTCCTACGCCAACGAGGCGAGATGTCCGGCCAATTCCTCCGGAGCGGAGAGGAAGGGCGAGTGCGAGGTCTCCATCGAGATCACGGTCTCACACTGCTGCCTCTCGTGCATCCCTCTTTGGGCCCTTATACCTATCGCCCGGTCCTGGACGCACTCGATGTAAACACGCGGGACCCGACCGAAGTTGCCCTCGGTGACGGCGACCGGCGTCCCGAAGGCGAAGGCGGGCTCGGGGACGAGGCGTGCTTTCGCCCCCTCCACGTCCTCGTCGGAGCAGTCGCCGTAGAAGACGTCCTTGACGTTCTGGACCGTGAAGGCGCTCCCGTCCTCGTTCGGCACGAGGTTCGGGAGGACGATGGCCTCCGCGTCGTTCTCGGCGACAGAGATGAGGGTCTTGCCGTCTTCGAGCAGAAAGCCCGTGAGGTAGACGAGCTTCTTTATCCCCTCCGGCCTCGCCTCGGCGGCCAGGCTCACCACGATGCCGCCCATGCTGTGCCCGACGAGCACCACGGGTTCGGCCTGCTCGTCGACGGCGCGAACGACCCGATCCGCATAGTCCTGCATGGAGAGCTTGGAGATCGGCGTGCCGTCTTCGCCGTGCCCGGGGAGGTCCGGGACCACTACCTCGTGACCGGCCTCCTCGAGGAGGGGGACGACCTTCTCCCAGCACCACGCGCCGTGCCACGCCCCGTGTACCAGGACGAAGGTACTCAACGCTCCGCTCCGATCTTGCGTGACTTCACCCCATGCAGCGGTCCCATTCGTCCCCTTCCCCTCGAGTTCCCTAGTTTCCTTCTCTCTCCTCGGCGAGGACGCGCTGGGCCGCGGCGAAGGCGGCGTTGGCGGCCGGTACACCGCAGTACACGGCGCACTGTAGCAAGACCTCGCCTATCTCGTCCTCGGTGAGGCCGTTGCGTAGGGCCGCGCGGACGTGCATCTCCAGCTCTTCGAGCTTGCCCAGCGCCACCATCGCGGTCATGGTGATGCAGCTTCGGGTCTTGCGGTCGAGGCCGGGGCGCGCCCAGATCTCGCCCCACGCATACCGGGTGATGAAGTCCTGGAAGTCCTCGGTGAAGGGGGTCGTACGCGCCACCGCCCGATCCACGTGGGCGTCGCCGAGCACCTCCCGGCGCACCCGCATCCCTTCTTCGCGGCGCGAGGCGTCCGTCCCGTCGCTCATCCCCTCACCCGCCCTTCCGGAGTGGCCCCAGGTGGTCCAGGATCTCGCCCGTCACCTCGTCGGGCCTCTCGACGTTGGCGATGTGGGCCGCCCGCTCGATGACCGCGAGTCTGGAATCGGGGATGCCATCGCGGATGGTCTCGGCGCGGTCCACGGGGGCCGCGGGATCTTCGGCGCCGGCGATCACGAGCGTCGGGGCGGAGATGGCGCCGAGCCTGGGCCGTAGGTCGGCGTCCCTTATGGCCTCGCAGCAGCCCGCGTAGCCCTCGGGGGGCGAGGAGCGGAGCATCCCGCCGGCCCACTCCAGAACATCGGTCCGCTGCTCGCGAAACGCCGGCGTGAACCAGCGCTCCAGCACGGCGTCCGCTATTGCGCCGACGCCCCCCGCTCGGACGGCTCTGGCGCGCGCCTCCCAGGCATCGGGCGGGTCGAACCGGGCGGCGGTGCAGAGGAGGACGAGTCGCTCGACGCGCTCCGGCGCCTCGCTCCCCAGCCACATCCCGACCATCCCGCCGATGGAGAGGCCGCAGAACGAGAAGCGCTCGATGCCGAGGCGGCCCATCAGCGCCAGGACGTCTCCGCCGAGGTCGTCCATCGTGTAGGGGCCGGGCGGGACGGGCGAGCCGCCCTGGCCGCGGTGGTCGTAGCGCACGAGCCGGAAGCGCTCGCGGAACGCGGGAACCTGGGCGTCCCACATCGCGAGCGTTGTGCCCAGAGAATTCGCCGTCACGAGGACGGGCGCGTCCTCGGGCCCCTCGATCCTGTGGTTGAGTTCGATGGTCTCTCCCGTCATGGGTTGACCTCCTTGCGGTAGAGAGCCAGGGTTCGGTCAACGAACGCCTCCGCCGAGCCGAGGTAGCTCTGCGGGTCGAGGGCGGCGTCGATCTCCTCGGGCGAGAGCACGTCGCTCAGGGCGGGCTCGGCGAGGATCTCGTCCCGCAACGAGCTTTCGTTCTCGAACGTCCGGTGGGAGGCGGCCTTCACGAGCTCGTGGGCCTCCAGCCTGCCGAGCTTCCGCGACGCGACCGTCGTCACGTTCTCCGCGAGAAGCAGCCCATCCGTGACGCCGAGGTTCTCCCGCATCCGCTCGGGACGCACCTCCAGCCCCTCCGTGACCTCGCGGACGGCGCTCGCGGCGCCGCCGGTGAGGGCGAGCACCTCCGAGAGGGCCTCCCACTCGACGTGCCAGGCGCCCGCCGCCCGCTCGTGCTCCTGGACCATCGCCCCGAGGAGGGTGCGCGCGAGATCCCGCACCCGGCGGCAAGAGGCGACGGCGGTTACGGAGAGGATGGGGTTGCGCTTGTGCGGGAGCGTCGAAGAGCCGCCGCGGCCCCCTCCCGCGGGCTCGGCGACCTCCCCCACCTCGGTCTGGGCCATGAGGATGACGTCCTCGGAGATGTTTTCGAGGACGCCCGCGAGGAGCGAGAGCGCATCAGCGATCCCGACGATCCTGGTCCGGTTCGTGTGCCACGGGATCACCGGCTCCGGGAGCTCGAGCTCCAACGCGAACTCCTCGAGCACGAGGAGGCCCGCGTCGCCGAGCGAGGCTAGCGTCCCCGCCGCACCGCCGAGCTGCGCGGCGAGCCCGCCCGCGCGCACCTCCATCAGCCGCCTCCTGGCTTCCAGGACCGGGACGAGCCAGCCCGCCGCCTTGAGGCCGAACGTCACGGGCAGGGCCTGCTGCATGAGCGTCCTGCCGGGCATGACGGTCCCCCGATGCTCCTCGGCGAGCCGGGCGCACGCCGAAGCAATACCGTCCACCTCGGAGAGTATGAGGTCGAGCGCCCTGCGCGCAACGAGCATCGCGGCGTTGTCGGTGATGTCCTGGCTCGTCGCGCCCTTATGGACGTGGCGAGCCGCCTCTTCCGAGACCTCGGAGACGGCGGCCGTCAACACCTTTACGAGCGCGGGGACGGGGTTGCCGGCGGCGCGTCCCGACCGGCCGATCTCCTCGGGATCGAAGCGTTCGACATCGCAACACGAGGCGATAACCTCCGCCGCCTCGTGGGGTATCAACCCGGCGTGAGCTTCCGCGACGGCCAGGGCCCCTTCGGCCTCCAGCATGGCCCCGAGCCAAGCTCGTCCCCCGACCACCTCCCGGAACGCGTCCGGGACGAACAGGGGCCGGAAGAGGTCGTCAGACATCGAAGAACGCGGTCTGCCGGTCGCCCTGCAGGTGTATGTCGAAGCGCAAAGCGTCCCCCTCATCCCTTGCTACGAGCGTCTCGCGGAGCTCCGGGTCCTCGACGCAGAGGAGGATGGGGTCTCTGGCGTTCGCCTCCGCCTCGTCGGGGAAGTAGATGCGTGTCACGAGGCGCTTGAGAAGGCCGCGAGCGAAGACCGAGACCGCGACGTGCGGCGCCTGCGGGGAGACCCCGTCGGGTCCGGGAACCGAGCCCGGCTTGACGGTGACGAAGGAGAACGTCCCGTCCGGGTCGGAGCCGAAGCGTCCGAAGCCCTCGAAGCCCTCGTCGAGCGGCAGGTACTCGCGGTCGTCCTCGGGGTGGGCGTAGCGGCCGGAGGCGCTGGCCTGCCAGATCTCGATCATCGCGTCCGGGACGACCTCCCCCGCGCCGTCGTAGACCGTTCCGTGGATGCGGATGGCCCCCGGGTGGTCGGGAGGGACGAGTTCGGAGTTGTCCTCGCCGAGGAGCGCGGGGGCGAAGAACGGGCCGATGGTCTGCGAGGGGGTCGGGGGGAGGCTCATGCGTGATCCTCCATCGGGGTCCTTTCGCGCCCGCGCAGGATTATGTCGAAGTTGTAGCCGAGGGCCCACTCCGGCTCGGTTACGGAGAGGTCGAAGGTCGAGATGAGGCGCTGCTGGTCCTTCGGATCGCGGACGGATTGGAAGATCGGGTCCTGCGAGAAGAGCGGGTCGCCGGGGAAGTACATCTGGGTGATGAGCCTCGTCGCGAAGGCCGGTCCGAAGAGCGAGAAGTGAATATGGGCCGGCCGCCAGGCGTTCTCGTGGTTTCTCCACGGGTAGGCGCCGGGCTTTATGGTGACGAAGCGGTAGCGGCCCTCGTCGTCGGTCATGCACCTCCCCGCGCCCGTGAAGTTCGGGTCGAGCGGGGCGGGGTGGCGGTCGCCGGCGTGTACGTAGCGTCCGGCGGCGTTGGCCTGCCAGATCTCGACGAGCGTGTTCCTGACCGGCCGCCCATCGCCGCTCATGACGCGCCCCGTGACGATGATGCGCTCCCCCAGGGGCTCGCCCTGGTGCCCCACCGTCAGGTCGTTGTCCTGGGGGCCCACCCTGCCGTGGCCGTAGGCGGGGCCGGTAACCTCCGTGAGGGTATGGGGGATGATTGTCAGGGGCCGTTCGGGCACCCTCAGGCGCGTCGAGCCGTAGTCGGGGTGGCGCAGGGTCGAGCCGTCGTCGTCGCGGCGGTAGCCGGGTACTCGTATGCGGGATTCTCGTGCCAAGGGACCCTCCCTCAGGCGGCGTTCTCGACGACCATGGCTATCCCCTGCCCGACGCCGATGCACATGGTGGCGAGGCCGTAGCGGACGTCGGGGCGCCTCTTCATCTCGTGTACGAGCGTCGTGAGGATGCGGGCGCCGGAGCTCCCCAAAGGGTGACCGAGGGCGATCGCGCCGCCGTTCGGGTTGAGCCTCTCGTCGTCGAAGCCCATCCCCCACTCGTGGACCACCGCGAGGCTCTGCGCCGCGAACGCCTCGTTGAGCTCCACGAGACCGACGTCGTCCATGGAGATCCCGGCGCGAGAGAGCGCCTTCTCCGTCGCGGGCACCGGCCCTATCCCCATGACGCGCGGGGGGACGCCCGCGGTGGCGATGCTCCTTACCTTCGCCAGGGGCTGCAAGCCGTGCGCCTGGGCGTAGTCCTTCGAGACGACGAGGACGGCCGCCGCCCCGTCGTTCAAGGAGCTCGAGTTGCCGGCCGTGACGCTGCCTTCACCCTTGAAGGCGGGCTTGAGCCTGGCGAGCTTCTCCATCGTCGTGTCGCGCCTCGGGCCCTCGTCGGCCTCGACGACCGTCTCGGCGCCCTTCCGGCCCTTCACCGTGACCGGCACGATCTCGTCGCGGAACTTCTTCTCGTCCATGGCCGCTATCGCCTTCTCGTGGCTCTTGAGGGCGAAGCGGTCCTGCGCCTCGCGGGAGATGTCGTAGTCCTCGGCGAGCCCCTCGGGGTCGTCCTCGTCCGGGGTGACGAGGAAGCGCTCCTGGGCGAGGTTCTCGGCGGTCATCCCGAGGGTGTCGGTGTAGCCCATCTCCTCCATCTTCGGGTTGATCATGCGCCAGCCCAAGGTGGTGTCGAACATCGTCGCGTTGCCGGTCGGGAAGGCGCGCTCGGGCTTCTGCATCACCCATGGGGCTCGGCTCATCGACTCCACGCCGCCGCCGACGTAGACGTCGGCCTCGCCGAGCATCACGGCCCTCGCGGCGCCCGCCACCGCCTCCAACCCCGAGCCGCACAGGCGGTTGACCGTAGCGCCGCCGACGCTATCGGGGAAGCCGGCCAGGAGAAGGCTCATCCTGCCGACGTTGCGGTTGTCCTCGCCGGCCTGGTTGGCGCACCCGAAGTAGACGTCCTCGACCTCCTCCGCGGGGACGCCCGCGCGCTCCATCAAGCCCGCCAGCGCTATCGCCCCGAGGTCGTCCGGGCGCACCGCGCTCAGGGAGCCGCCGTGGCGCCCGATCGGGGTCCGCACAGCGCCCACGATCCAGGCCTCGTTCGCTCCTCCGTAAGCCATGTCTACACGCTCCTTCCGGCCAGGGGCCCCACGCCCCCGACGATCGACCTCATCCTACCTTCTCCTTGCGCGCCGCCGCGGTCCTCTCCTTCAAGTCCCTCAAAACCCGTAGCTCCGCCTCCTTCGGCGGCTCCGTCGTCTCCAGATCCCCGGCGACCTTGAGGTCCCAGCCCGTCGCCTCCTTCGCCTCCTCGACCGTGGCCCCCGGGTGGAGCGCCACGAGGGTCAACTCCTTCGACTCCGGGTCGGGCTGAAGGATGCCGAGGTCGGTGATCACCACCGTCGGCCCCCCGCCCGTGTACCCGAGCTTCCCGCGGGAATCCCCGCCCTCCGCGTGCCCCACCGAGGTCACGAAGGCAAGCTCCTCCACAAACGCCCGCTTCGACTGCCTGAGGACTATAAAGACCTCCTTCGCCGACGCGGCGATCTCCGGCGCCCCGCCCGCCCCGGGGAGGCGCACCTTCGGGTTCTCGTAAGATCCCACGACGGTCGTGTTCAGGTTGCCGTAGCGGTCGATCTGCGCCGCCCCGAGGAAACCGACGTCGACCCTACCCGCCTGCAACCAGTAATTGAAGATCTCGGGTACCGAGACGACCGAGTCGGCGTGCTCGGCCAGCTCGCCGTCGCCGATGCTGAGAGGCAGCACCTCGGGCTTCGCCCCGATGGTCCCCGACTCGTAGATAAGCACGGAGCCCGGGGCGTGGGTGAGGCGGGCGAGGTTCGCCGCCTGGCTCGGGATGCCGATGCCCACGAAGCAGACCGCCCGGTCCGCGAGCCTGCGCGAAGCCGCGACCGTCATCATCTCGTCGGCGGTGTAGCCTCGCCGGCTCCCGTCCGTCATCTCATCGCCCCCTGCTGCGTGATGCTCCTCAGATGCTCGGCGAAGCCCTCCACCCCGAGCACGTGCTTCTCCATCCACTCCCCGAACTTCTCGCGGTCGCGCCCGATGGGGTCCCACGCCCCGTAGAAGGCGTTGTCGCGCGGGTAGTAGTCGTGGGCGTAGGACGGGTATGCGCCCCTGGGCTCGACGGCCACCGCGTCTATCGCCACCGAGGGCAGCACGATCCCGAACGTGTGCGGCTCGAACTCGTCGACGACCTCCTCGACCGTGACGATCACGCGGCGAGCGGAGAGCGCAGCCTCCTTCTGGATGCCCGTGATCCCCCACAGCGCCACGTTGCCCTTCCGGTCGGCCTGCTGCGCGTGGATCACCGCCACGTCCGGATTCAGGGCGGGCACTGCCGTCAACTCCTCCCCGGTGAACGGGCAGGTGATGGGCGCGATGGTCGACGTTACCTTCGGCAGGTCCGTGCCGACGTAACCGCGCAGCACGGCGAAGGGCAGGTTCGAGGCCCCGGCGACGTAGCGGTTCGCCATCCCGGCGTGGGAGTGCTCCTCCATCTTCAAGGGATGTGGCCAGCCGTGTTCGACGGCGTCGCGAAAGCGGTGGATCGACCCGACGCCCGGGTTGCCGCCCCAGGAGAAGATCAGCCCCTTCGCCGTGCCCATCCCGATCATCTGGTCGTAGACGAGGTCCGGCGTCATCCTGACGAGCGTCAGATCCTTCTTCTGCTGGCGGACGATCTCGTGGGCCGCCGCGAACGGGATCAGGTGCGTGAACCCCTCCAGAGCGACCGTGTCCCCGTCGTCGACGAGCCCGGCGACCGCCTCGCGTAATCCGACTACCTCAGCCAACCCCGCCGCCCCGCGTGCATGACATCTTCGTCCTCCCTACTCGTGCGCCCCAACCGCGGCCCGAGACTCGTCCCAAATTCCTGCGCAAGCTCCTCGCCCCGCAACCTGCCTCGAACATCTCTCCCCGCGCTTTGGTCTTCCTGAGCCACCATTCTGGAGGCCCCTCGCCCGTAGCGCAAATACCGAACCTGGCGCCTGCCCTTATACCGTTCCGGTGAACCACCGCCCCGGTACCCGGCGCTCGGACAACGGAGGAGACCTTCGGATGCAGCCCAAAGGAGTAACGAGCGGAAGCGGTCGGTGTTTCTCCCGCGAACGGTTCCTCGACCCTGCGATGCTGCTCGACCCGAGCGTCGTCACCGACAGGAACCACCTAGCGGAGGAAGGGACCGGTACAGAGCCGAGAGCCAACGGGCTGACAAGCACGGTCCGCTAGGAGATCGCCTCGCTCATCGCCCTCACGTTCGGCTCCCGCCCTGTCCAGAGCCTCTGGGCCAGCACGCCCTGGTAGAGCAGCATCCGCTCGCCGGCGACGACCCGGGCGCCCCGTTCGCGTGCCTGGCGGACCAGCGGGGTCTCCCTACCGGGGCGGTAGACCGCGTCGCAGACCGCCATGCCCTCCCGGAGGTACTCCTCTGGTATGGGCAAGGGGTCCCCGTCTTTCATGCCGAGGGGGGTGACGTTGACGATCACGTCCGCATCCGCGGCGGCCTCGTTCAAGGCATCGGCGGGGTAGACCTGGACCCCCTCCACGCCCGCGGCGCCGAGCTTGCCCAACAGCTCCTCCGCGCGCTCGGTGTTCCGATTGACGACGCGCACCTCTCCCGCCCCCTCACCGCCCAGGGCGACGGCGATGGAGGCCGCGGCACCGCCGGCGCCCAGGAGCAGGACGCGGCGGCCGGACACCTCGATCCCGGCCCCCCGGCAGGCCTCCATCATCCCGCCGCCGTCGGTGTTGTAACCGCGGAGCCCGGAGCCCTCGTCGATCACGACGGTATTGACAGCCCCGGAGACGCGGGCCCCCTCGTCCAACTCGTCGACGAGCCCGACCATCGCTCGCTTGTGGGGCATCGTGATGTTGAAGCCACGGAGCTTTAGGGCGGCCATGCCCTCCACCGCGGCGGCTAGATTTCCGGGGTCGACGTCCAGGGACACGTACACGTAGTCCAGGCCGTCCGCCTCGAAGGAGGCGTTGTGCATCCTGGGGCTCAGGCTGTGTCCGACGGGCTGTCCTATAAGGGCGAGCAGCCTCGTCCTTCCGCTGATCATCCGTCCGCACCTCCGCGGTTTGCCCCTCAACCGTCCGACCCTACGGAGCCGGAGTTTAGCGGATCGCGGGTCTAGCGCCACCATCTGCCCCCCCGCCGAATCTCACAACGCACGAACCGAAGCCCCCACGTCTTCTCATCCGGGGTGGCACGCTTCACATGTCGCGTTTGCACGATGGCTTCCTGCTAGTAACCTCTGTGTGTATCTGGTATTTAGTGTCGTTTTTTGGAAGGGACGCAGGAGTGTTTCCGACGAAGATATTGCTGGCGACGGACGGCTCGGCGGAGGCCTCCGTCGCCGAGGAGGCGGCGGTCGAGCTCGCGAACGGCACCGGGTCCGAGCTGCACGTCGTGTACGTGGTCTCCACGGTGCCGGAGTTGCCGTACCCGCGGGCATCGGCGAGGGAACGGAGCGAAGCACTTCTGGAGCGGAAGAGGCTCAGGGGGCTCGGGCTTCTGGACGCCCGGGTGAAGCACATAGAGGAGGAGCTCGGCGGGACCGTGTCCGGGTCCCATTATAGGGAGGGCAAGCCGGAGAAAGAGACCGTCTTCCTGGGCCAGGAGCTCGAAGCCGGTTTGATCGTCACCGGGGGCAAGAGGCGGCCGTGGTACGAGCGCCTGTTCGCCGGGTCGGGCTTCTCGGAGCGCGTCTCGCGCCGGGGCGGCCGTCCGGTCCTGGTGGCGGGCGAGTCGAAGCCCCGCCGCAAGGCCGTGCGCAAGTAGGACCGTACTGCGCTGAACCTCGGGTCGTCCCAGGGATGACGCGACGTCCCGAGGTCGGCAGCGCCGCATCGAGCTCCGCCCGAGATCCGGCTTCGCCCTCAGAAATGCAAGCAGTGGTTGAATTTCTTCGCCCCGCCGGGCTTACTTATGTCCCGGCCCGCTCATCTCTCGTTACGTCCACGATGGAGGGGTGCAGGGCTGTGTTGGTCGCCACGATCTCCAGGCCCTCGAGGTCGAGTCCGTCTCCCCGGAAGTCGGTGGTCTTGCCTCCGGCCTCCTCGAGTATGAGGACGCCCGCGGCGATGTCCCACGCTTTGACGCCGTGTTCGTAGTAGGCGTCCATGCGACCGGCGGCTACGTAGCATAGGTCCAGGGCCGCGGAGCCTATCCTCCTCATGCCTTGCGTCAAAACGGCGAACCGACCGAAGAGTTCGAGCGCGGCCGGCATGGTGTCGCGGTCGTACGGGAAGCCGGTCGCGACCAGCGCCCGGATAAGCTCGCCCGTCTCGGACACGCGAATGGGCCGTCCGTTAAGGGTGGCACCACCGCCGCGCTCGGCGACGAAGATCTCCTCCCCCATCGGGTCGTGGACCACGCCGAGGACGATCTCGCCGGCCCTCTCCAGCGCGATGGAGACGCAGAAGGCCGGTAGCCCGTGGGCGAAGTTGACCGTGCCGTCTATGGGGTCCACGATCCAGCGGTACTCGCCCCCGCCCGGCATCGCCCCGCCCTCTTCGGCCAGTATGCCGTATTCGGGGAAGGCCTCCCGGAGCATCCCCCCCGATCTTCTCCTCGGTCCTCTCGTCCACCTCGGTGACGAGGTCGACCTCACCCTTGTACCGAACCGCCTGCTCCCGGCCGAAACTGGACCGCAGGATCTCCCCTGCAGCCTCCGCCGCCGCGACCGCCACCTCGAGTTCGCCCGCCAAGTCTCGCATCCCCCCAATCGAACGTTCCACCGATCGAAGCCGGCGGACCGAGCCCACGGCTTCATCGCGACCGGTCCGCCGGTCATACTACTGCAGAGCCGACCACCTTACGCCTCGCCCGTGTTCGCACCGCAGGCCAGAGCATCCGAACGTTCCTCTCGGACGGCCCGACGGAGATTCCGGCGTTTATAATGGCGCCGGAATCTTGGGAATGGAGACCGAGGAGGACGAGACGGGAGAGCGGGCTTTGCGGCCTCGCGCCCATGTCGAGGGGAGACGCGCCATGACCGCTGAAACCAACGGACGCCCGCGCCGCTTCCGCTCGCGCGACTGGTTCGAAGATCCCGACCGTCTGGACCAGACCGCGCTGTATCTGGAGCGCTTCATGAACTACGGGCTGACGCCGGACGAGCTGCGTTCGGGCAAGCCCATCATCGGCATCGCGCAGACCGGCAGCGACCTTTCGCCCTGCAACAGGATCCACCTGGAGCTCGCAAGACGCGTGCGCGACGGGATCCGGGATGCCGGCGGGGTGCCGATGGAGTTCCCGGTCCACCCCATCTTCGAGAACTGCCGCCGGCCGACCGCGGCGCTAGACCGCAACCTCGCTTACCTCGGGCTCGTCGAGATCCTGCACGGCTACCCCATCGACGCCGTGGTCCTTACGACCGGCTGCGACAAGACCACGCCGGCCGGCGTCATGGCCGCCTCGACCGTGGACATCCCGGCGATCGTGCTCTCCGGCGGCCCGATGCTCGACGGCTACTTCGAGGGCGAGTTGGTAGGTTCGGGGACTGTAATCTGGAAGAACCGTCGCCGCCTCGCCGCCGGGCAGATCAGCGAGGACGAGTTCTTCGACGCCGCGCTCGCGTCCGCCCCTTCGGCCGGACACTGCAACACCATGGGCACGGCCTCCACGATGAACGCCGTCGCCGAGGTCCTGGGCCTCTCGCTGCCCGGGTGCGCCGCGATCCCGGCCCCCTACCGCGAGCGCGGCCAGATGGCCTACGAGACCGGCCGCCGCGCCGTCGGGATGGCCCACGAAGACCTGCGCCCCTCCAGGATCCTGACGCGCCAGGCCTTCCTGAACGCGATAATCGCCATCACGGCCATAGGTGGCTCCACCAACGCCCAGCCGCATCTCGTCGCCATGGCGCGCCACGCAGGCGTGGAGGTCTCTCCGGACGACTGGTCCCAGGGCTACGAGGTACCGCTGCTCGTCGACATGCAGCCCGCGGGCTCGTATCTCGGCGAGCGCTTCCACCGCGCGGGCGGCGTCCCCGCCGTGCTCTCGGAGCTTCTGCGGGCGGGCAAACTGGACCGCGATGTCCTCACCGTAACGGGCCGGACGCTGGCCGAGAACGTCGAGGGGCGCGAGAGCACCGACCGCGAGATGATACGGCCCTACGAGGAGCCGCTTCAGGAGCGCGCCGGCTTCAAGGTCCTCTCGGGCAACCTCTTCGACTTCGGCATCATAAAAACCAGCGTTATCTCCGAAGAGTTCCGCCAGCGCTACCTGAACACGATGGGCAGCGAGGGCCCCTTCGAAGGTCGCGCCGTCGTCTTCGACGGCTCGGACGACTACCACGGGCGCATCAACGACCCGTCGCTGGGCATCGACGAACGCTCCATCCTGGTCATCCGGGGGACCGGACCTCTGGGCTGGCCGGGTTCGGCCGAGGTCGTCAACATGCAGCCCCCGGACGCGCTCCTCAAGCGCGGGATCATCACCCTCCCTACCATCGGCGACGGACGCCAGTCCGGCACCTCCGACAGCCCCTCGATCCTCCACGCCGCCCCCGAGAGCGCCGCCGGCGGCGGTCTCTCCTGGCTCAAGACCGGCGACACGATCCGCATAGACCTGGACGCCGGCCGCTGCGACGCGTTGGTCCCCGACGAGGAGATCGAACGCCGCGAACGGGAGGAACAGCCGCCACCCATCCCGGAGAGCCGCACCCCCTGGCAAGAGCTCTACCGCGCCTCGGTGGGCCAACTCGACGGCGGCGCCGTCCTGGAAGCGGCGCTCAAGTACCGCGGCGTCGCCGCAAAAACACCCCGTCACAACCACTAAATCCGCCGCCTTCCCCGAGAACGAACACCACCCTACGCCAAGCAGCCGGGCCAGGCCCTGCATCACCTTACCTTCTCCACCAGCAGCAGAAGCCGTAGATATCGGACATGCCGGAGCGGGTAAACTGCCGGCGTGGATATACAAATGCAGCAGATGCCGGCAGCGTGTGGACATTGCGGCTACCTCTACCCGTCGGGCTACTACTCGGATCCCGGCGACACCGGTATCCGGGTCAGCCCGGAGACCCTCGAGGTCGCCAAGGTAACGACCCCCTGCCCCATGTGCGGCAGGTACAGAGGAACGGTCCTGGCCCACGAGTACCGGCTCGTCGAGGACGCGGCGGCGCTTCTACAAGGCCCCGAAAACCCCGTAGAGGAGTTGAATTCCCTCGCTTCACTCCTTCGCGAGGCACGGGAGCACGACGAAACCGCCGCCGAGACAAAGACCAGAGCGGACAAGCAAGCACCAGAACTCTGCGCGCTCGTCGATAAGCTTCTGGACGACAAGCCGGAGAGCATGGAAGACGATACGTGGAGCACCCTGCTCCTCTCCACGATCGACGAACTCGCTCCCACGGGGGGTAACGGAAACGCGGACGAACTCCTCGTGCCCAGCGAAGTCATCTACAACGCGCTGAACCAGTACAACATCACCACGGTGCAAGTCCCTCCGACAGCGGAGGCACAACAAGCGGAACGCAAGGTAGGCCGCAACGACCCGTGCCCGTGCGGCTCGGGCAAGAAGTACAAGAAATGTCACGGTAGCCCCACGGTCGGAGCCGGCCCCGCGTAAGCCCCCGGCGGCTTCACCTGCCGTCCCTGCACGTCCTCGCTACCGCCATCGGCAACGGGAAAGACGCACACGGGGGCTTCGCGCAGAGCCACGTCCCGCGCCGCCGGGAGCGGACTCTTCTGGCGGCACCCCAACGACACGATCCGCGGCGCCCTCGACGCCGGGCGCCGCGCCTCCTGGCCCTACCATGCGCTCGCCCTCGCAAGAGAAACCGTGCTAGAAACGCAGGCAAAGTGTGCTCCCTGGCGGTATGGGAGAAACGATGCGGCACCACGCTCGGGCGTCCACCTCTCCCTCCGAGCCACCGACGTACCGGTGTAGCGTCGCGCGCCCTGCTACCGCGAAGGTGGCACGTGCACCGCGGCCGCACCATCCGCTAGACGAAGCCCGGGAGCCGGGTTCGTGCGATCATGACCTCTTCACCGG
>JADDPR010000157.1 GCA_016781775.1 Rubrobacter sp.
CTGCCGCCGCCGCACAGAAGCGCTACCCGGAAGCACGTTTCGAAGAATGGGGCGTGAGTTTCCCTACTACGGCGGTCGAGGTCCAGAACGAGATTGGGGGGACCGGGTATGGTTTCGGATCAAAGCGAACGACGATTCCGGCCTTGTTATGCATGGCAACTTCTTCAGCCATTTGCCGGTCGCGATCGACCTAGAATAGGTCGCGAGCTGCCACCGCGCCTCAGGGAAAGAAATTCGTTTGACGTGGAGCAATCCGGTAGGGTCGGTAGGCGCGATCGCGATGAGGACGGGGAGGGTGACTAGAATAGCGCCGTGCTGACCCTGCCGGAAATCTGCGAGTCCGGCCGCCGCGAGGTGCAGGCGTTGGAGCGGGTTATCGTGCTGCTGGCCCACGAGGAGAAGCGCGTCGCCGAGGTCACCTTCAAGGAAAGCGTCACAAGGGCGTGCGTTGCATGGATTGCGTACCGGACGGGTACTAGCGCGGAGAAAGACGCTACGTCACATAGGCGGGGGGAGAACGGGAGGGTTCGCTCTTGGGGACGAGGCATTACGAGGCGTTGGTGGACGCTTTCGACTCGGCGGGGATCCCCTACCAGGATCTTACGGAGGACCTCCACCTGCTGTGCCGCCAGTACCGCGTACCCGACCGCGTCCGGATCGGTCGGGTCGTCGAGATGGACGGCGAGGCCCTGTTCTTCTTCGACGGCGCGGGCCGGTGCGTCGGTCGGGGTGGCAAACCCGAGGTAGGGGCGTTTCGGCCGGTCGGGGACTAGCCGTTAAGGGGAAAAGTCGGAAGTAGAGGGGGCCCCTGTCCCGGCGCGAAGCCGGGGGCGAACTCCCTGAAGCCTTCCAGGGCCTCCTCGATGCTGCGCCCCCCGGCTCGCAGGCCGCGCCCCTCTGCGGGGCAGGAGTAGGCCCAGTCGGGCCGGCGAGGTCCAGGCATGTCTCCTCATGCCGGCACTCAGCCATACCGTGCCCCGAGCTTCTTCGCCGCCCGGGCGTGCTCGCGGCGG
>JADDPR010000452.1 GCA_016781775.1 Rubrobacter sp.
CACCGCACCGTCGTTTTCGAGTAGGGGGACGACGGGGGCGTCTCCGCGGCTCGGCGGAGAGGCCCCTTGCCGCTTGGGGAGGGGCCTTTAGGAGTTGAAGTCCTGCTGTGGCTGCGGTGCTTGCTGCTGCTGTTTCTGCAGCTCCATAAGCTCCTCCAAAACGCAATAACCTGGTTCTCGGGCGGGGGCGTGACGTTTAACGGGGTTCCGAAATCGTAGTATTCTGCGGTCATGGTCATGGTTGGGTCGTCCTCTCCGGGCGGTAGCTCGCCCTTGGGAAGGGAGACGGGCATCGTCATCTCGTAGCGCCGCACACGACCCTCCTCGTCGATCCAGACCTCGGTCGGGATCTCTTCGGCGCGCAGATTCTCCGTCGCTTTCTCGAACGCGCGGCGAGCCTGCGGATCTTCGGGGGTAGCCTTGTCGAGGTCTATGTCGGCGCGGTAGTGCGTCGTCTGGGCACCGCGGACCTCCTCGGTCCCGATCTCTTCCACCGAGTCTGAGACGCCTCTCAGGTAGGCGAGTTGATCGGCGGGCGCTCCTTGCATGCCCCCCTGCATCTCGGAGAGGCTCGCACCGTACTCTTCCCGCATCATCTTCTCGTAGTCGATCTCGACCCACTCTTTGCCGAAGGCATCCCAGCGTCGAACGCTGCGGGCATCTTCTGGTAAATGGTGGAGCCGACGTAGCGCACCTCCATCTCCCCAAACATCGGCATCCGCATGACCATCCGGACGCTCTTCCCGTCCAGAGCCCCAGCCCCTTCGCCGGTTATCGTGAAGCTCCGGGGCATACCCTGCCCTTGCGGGAGACCGGAGACGACGGACCGCGTGGAGAACTTCGAGCTTTCTGCCCTGGCGGTGGTCTCGTAGGCCAGCCTTACCGTCTCTGCGGGCGAGGCCGGTTTCTCGGCCTCCTCCCGCTCCTTTGCCTCGTCATCCTTCACCCCCGCGGGGGACGACCCGCAAGCGTTCATACCAAGCAGGATCAGACTAGTCCTTTGGCATACTTTCGTTGCACGGTGGAGTTCCTGGGCGTAT
>JADDPR010000322.1 GCA_016781775.1 Rubrobacter sp.
ACGGTCAAGAAGTACCTAAAGCGCCTGGAAGCCTCGGCATGAGGGTTCGTGGTGTCGCCAACGAACAATCGAGCCCGCGCGTGCTACAAACACGAAAATGCAGCGGATCAAGCCTCGCTCTGCAGCAGCGGGCAGGTCTAGAAGTAGTATGTTTCAGAGGTTGACAACTCCATTCCAAATAACTATTAGGACGCGGATCTTTTTTCCCGAGAGGGCCACGTACTCGTAGAGCCCCCGTTTTCGCCCGTGAACCACGCCGTAGTCGTCGGCAAGGAGCCTCTCGAGTCGTCTGTAGATTGGGCCTAATTTGAGCTGGGCCGAACACGACTTCGGATAGGATTTGGAGCCGATCCGGTCGCCGGCCGTATAGAATTCCTCCAGGCTGAGCCACTTCGGGTTGTGGTAGCCGAGATCGTTCGTGAGGAACTCGAACTCGATGCCGTGCTCCTCGCAGAAGCCCCGAAGGAACCGGACATGCTCGTAGGTTTCTTCGTGCTCTGACCCCGTGTCGCTGCCCAAAACGATGAGTCTGCCGGGAGCGTAGCGCGCCCTGAACACCTCGTCGTGGGCCATCATGTACGTCATGGCCGTGCTGTCCTGGCCGAACCCGTTCGAGAGGATCGCGAGGTCCTCGGGCGTGCGGGGAGCGGGGGAGAAGAGCATGTCCTGTGCGGCTAGCACGGCGGGTTCTCGTCCTCGAACGGCAGCAGGGCCTCTTCGCGGAGCAGGATCGTCGTTCGCGGGCGGTACCGTCCCGGTCCCTCCGCCGCCGTGACGAGGACTATCCTCTTCCCGGTCGGCAGGGTGTAAGCGCCGGTGATCTCGTGCCCTCCCTCGATGGCGGAGAGGTTGGCTTCCCGCTCGTGGTCGGAGAGTTCGGGCCAGTCCGCCGCGGCGTGACGATCCGCGCAGGCCGCGAAGGGAAAGTTGATGCCGCTGGTCGCGCCGTGGGCCTCCTCCAGCGCCCTCTCGGCCGACGGGCTCATGACCACGAGGCCCAGCTTGAAGAGCGGCGCTCGCCGCTCGTATCCGGGGATTTTCTCCATGTCGCGCCGTAGCTCGTCCATCGTTGTCTCCTTCGGTGAGCCGTGCCCCGCGCGGTGGGGGACGGTTATCGGTCGACGGCCCCGTCGGTTCGGGGACTAGCGGGACGGGGCTTCGCGCAGCGACTCGTAGGTCGTGCTCGTCAGCCCGCCGCGCTTCTTCACCTCGTCGAGGACCTCCATCGCCCCGGCGGAAGGGAGCGCCTTTTTGAGGGAGGTGGGGGAGACGCTGGCGGCCTTGGCCGCCGCGTCCTCCCCGAAGCGCTCCCTCACGATCCCCAGGGCGATCTTCGGGTCGAGGCTCTGGCGGCGGCCCTCGACGATGCGCAGGGAGCGGGCGTCGTCCAGGGGGAGCTGCCCCCCGCGACCGGCGACGTAGAGGAAAAGCGCCTCCCTGGCCCTCTTGATGGCCGCATCACACGCCGCGAGCCTCTCCCACGCGCGGGCGGCCGATGCCGGGTCCAGCTCCTCGAACGGGTCCTCCAAAAGCGCGGTCGCCTCGGCGGCGACGGCCGGGCAGCGGTAGAGCGCCGGGCAGAAGCGGCAGTGCCTCCCCGGGCGCAGCTCCGGGACCCCTTCGCGGCTCTTCTCGACCCTCCCGAGGACGGCGACGAGGGACGCTTCGGCGAGGGCGAGATCGTCGGGCCCGAGCTCCGCCGTGCGCGCCCGGAGCGTTCCGTCCTCGTTCACGCGCACCACCTGCAGGATCGCGCGGTCCTTGCCGCGGCTTCGTGCGGCGGCGATCCCGAGGAAGAGGAGCTGCGGGTTCTCCCCGGGGTCGGGGACCTCGAAGGCGCCAGTCTTCCAGTCCGTGACCCGGACGGCGTCGCCCTCGGCGGAGACGGCGTCCGCCGTGCCGGCCACCCAACCCTCGGGGAGGGCGGAGTAGTCGCGCCGCTCGGCCGTCGCCCTGGGCGCCTCGCGGGCCTCGCCCGTGGCGGGGTCCCAACCGAGGGGCGTTTCGGTGGAGGGGTTCGGCCCGGCCACCCCGTAGACGTCCCGCGCGTCGATCTTCTCGCAGACTGCGCGCGCCTCCGGGTCTTCGGGGAGGGCCTCGTCGGGGTCGACGCCGTCCAGGACCGCCTCGAGGAAGGCGTGGATCGCCGTCCCCTTCTCGGCGGCCTCCCCCGGCGCCGGGGAGACGTGGGGGCCCAAAGCGAAGCTGCCCGGACAGGATTTTGCGAGGCCCAGGCGGCTCGCCGTGATGCGCGGGTGGGGGGCGTCTTGTTCGGGTTTGGGCTGCGTGTGAAGCACGGTTCTCTCCTGTTCCTCGGCGGGCGTCCGGGTACTACGCCCGCCCGGTGGTGTTTTTGTGGGTCAGAGCTCCTCCCCGACGAGGGAGGAGGCCTCCTCGGGGCCCAGGTGGACGAAGGTCGGCGTGCCCAGCTTCGGGCGGTGGGGGGGCCTGCGGCCGTGGTTCGCCATGGGGTAGGAGTAGCGGCGCTCGGCTTCGTAGGAGGAGAACGTCACCGAGCAGAACGAGGGCTTGATCCCCCAAAGCTCCTCTTCCTCGGCCCAGTTCTCGGGTCCATGCCACGAGCCGCAAGGTAATGCTCGGGAACCGTGGGGAAGAACTGCCGGGAGGCCTCGTTCTCGGAAGTTGGACGCGTATTTATTAGCTGGAGCGAATAGTTATTCGGTCTTCGATCCATCTGAGGCGTTCGGGCAGCCGAAAACGGGAGGAGCCGCCGGCCGATGTTACAAGGACGGATAAAAATTCAGGCCATCGGCCGGTTACTTTGCGGCTCCTGACACGGACCCGAGTCTTGGGCCTCTTAAGCGTGCGCGATCGATCCCCGTTCACCTTCAACCATCCCCGCCTTTCGGTACGCGAAAGTCGCGTCGCCCCTCGCGGGGCATCTGCCCCCAACTCGCGTGACCCCCGACCGCTCTAGTCGCGAGGATACTCCGCGAAGCCTCCACTAAGCCGTGCCCCACATCTCACTACGGAACCGCGCCGCCTCCGGATGACAGCCCGTCGCATCCCGCTGCGCTAGTGATCGCTCATGGGAAGGCAGTCCCGTGGGGTTGTTGGGGACCTGCTATCTGCGAAACGGCCCGTGCTCCGCCCGAAAGGTCGGTAGGACATTAGCCTCCTTATGATTGGCGTCCATCATCGCTCTCCTCTTCGAGCGCGTACCTGCGCTTCGAGGCCGGGGTGAGGTTCACGGTCAGTTCCGGTATCGGGTCAGGTTCTCCTCTAGCCCCTGGCCCCGAGCGCCCGGTCGAGGTTGAAGGCGGCGCTGATGAGGGTGAGGTGGGTGAAGGCCTGGGGGAAGTTGCCCAATGCCTCGCCGCTGGGACCGATCTCCTCGGCGTAGAGCCCCACGTGGTTGGCGTAAGTTAGCATCTGCTCGAAGGTGAGTCGGGCCTCCTCGACCCTCCCGGCGCGCGTGAGCGCCTCGACGAGCCAGAACGTGCACAGGCTGAACGTCCCCTCGTCCCCTTGAAGGCCGTCCGGCGATTTCTCGACGTCGTAACGGTGCACGAGGCCGTTGGAGACCAGCCCGCCGTCTTTCGGCGAGCGGCTGATAGCGTCTAGCGTGCCGAGCATCCTGGGGCCTTTGGGGGCCACGAAGAATACCAGCGGCATGATCAGGTTCGAGGCGTCCAGGATGTCGCTGTCGTAGGCCTGCACGAAGGTCTTGAGCTCGGGGTTCCATCCCCTGTCCATGATCTCCTCGTAGATCTCGTCGCGAACCTTCAACCATCGGTCGCGGTCGGCCGGGAACGAGCGCTTGTCGGCGAGCCTCAGGCCCCGGTCCACGGCCACCCAGCACATGAGCTTGGAGTACACGAAGTGGCGCCTCCCGCCGCGGACCTCCCAAACCCCCTCGTCCTCGCGCCGCCAGTTGTCGCAGACCCAGTCGATCAGCACTCGCAGGCGCCTCCATAACTCGTACGAAATGGGGTCGCCGTGCTTGTTGTAGAGGTAGACGGCGTCCATCAGCTCGCCGTAGATGTC
>JADDPR010000463.1 GCA_016781775.1 Rubrobacter sp.
CTTGGTGTGAGTTATCCGTCGAGCATTTGAACGGAAGGTGCCCACGCTCTAGAGTCGGCTTGCTACCCGATCCCGAAAGGAAAGGAACCGGCTCATGGTCGACGTGGACACCTTCCTCACCGCACTCTATGTCATGGTGGACGATTTCTGCCAGTCCCGCCCGCAAAAAGAGCGCCGTCGTCCCGGACCCGATGCGTCCCTGAGCTCCAGCGAGGTCATCACCTTGGCCATCTTCGCCCGCTGGTCCCGCTTCGGAAGCGAGCGGGACTTCTACCGCTACGCTAGCAGCCACCTGCGCGAGGCCTTCCCCACCCTTCCCGTCCGCTCTCAGTTCAATCGGCTGGTTCGCTCCTATGTGGAGCCCATCGAGGCTTTCGTCTTGCACATGGTGGTCCTTTTGGACACACGAAAGTGCCCTTACGAAGCCCTCGATAGCTCGGCTATGCCCGTCCGAGACGCGAAGCGCCGGGGGCATGGATGGCTGGCCGGCTACGCCGACATCGGTTGGAGCAATAGCCTGGGATGGTACGAGGGCTTTTGCTTGCTCGTCGCCGTCGACCCCACCGGGGTCATCACGGGCTTCTGCTTTGGAGCCGCCTCCACCGCCGACCAGCAACTGGCGGAAACCTTCTTCGCCGTCAGAGCCCAGCCGAACCCCAGGCTCATCAGCGTGGGCTCGATCTCCTCGGGCCCCTACGTAGCCGATAAGGGTTTCGAGGGCGTCGAGAACCACCGGAGGTGGCTGGAGAGCTACGGGGCGCAGGTCATCCATCCGCCCAAACGCAACAGCCGCAAGCCCTGGTCCAAGCGCTTGAGGCGTTGGGTGGCCGGCATCCGCCAGATCGTGGAGGGCGTCTACGACAAGCTGTTCAACGCCTTCGGCCTCTGGCGGGAGCGGCCCCACGAGCTGAGCGGGTTGCGGGCTCGCCTGGCGGCGAGGGTAGCTTTGCACGACTTCTGCATCTGGCTCAATGGGCAACTCGGTCGCCCCCGGTTGGCCTTCGCCGACTTGTTGGGGTGGTGACCTCAAA
>JADDPR010000355.1 GCA_016781775.1 Rubrobacter sp.
GGACGTCCTCGTGGTCGGAGAGGTGGCTGGGCACGCCGACGTAGATGAGGAGGCTCTCGGCCTGGCTGAGGTCGATGCCGTGCGTGGCGTTGAACGTCTGGATAAGTTCGGAGAGCTTGACCATCAGTGCTTCCTCGATGGAGCTGCCCCGGCCCTCGCCGGTGTAGGTCTCGACCTCGCCGGAGCTCTCACCTGGGGTAGGGCTACCGCTGGTGGGGGAGCCGGCCTGATGTCCGATGAAGGCGAGCTCCGTGTCTCCGAGGTCGATAGCGCCTGACTCCGTGGGTGACTCCTTGAGCTTGGCCAGCAGCAGCTTCCCGTAGAGGTAGAGGCTCTCCAGCTCCTCGTCGGTGAACTTCATGACCTGTCCGAGGAACGCGTACGCGCGGACGAACGACTTGAGGGCGTCGCGCAGGTCGGCGAGTTCGTGGTCGGGGAGGTTGCCCGCCCGGAGGACGGCGGGGTCGACGTTGGCCGTCACGGTGGCGTGGGCGGCGTCGTGACCGAACAGGAACGCCGCCACGGCCGCCTGCTGCTCGTCCTTGTCGATGACGTGGTGGTCCTCGATGCGGGTCTGCAGGTTGTAGAGCAGGTTGGGGTCGGTCTCCTCGGTCCAGCTGGACTCGTAGAACGGCGCGAACTGCTCGCGCATCTCCTCGGCGGTGTTCCGGAAGTCGAGGACGAACGTGTCCTCCTTGCCGGGGTGGATGCGGTTCAGCCGGGAGAGCGTCTGCACCGCCTTGACGCCCTCGAGCTTCTTGTCCACGTACATCGTGTGCAGCAGCGGCTCGTCGAAGCCGGTCTGGTACTTCTCCGCGACGATCAGCAGCTGCCCCTCGTCGTGGAAACGCTGCTTGGTCTGGCTGTCGGGGAAGTCGTTCATCCCGCTTTCGGTGAACTGTTCACCGGGGATGTCGGGGTCGGTGACGCTGCCGGAGAAGGCGACCATCGCCCGGATGCCGGTGAGCTGCTTCTTGTCCAGGTAGCGCTCGACCGCCTTGAGGTAGCGGACGGCGTGCAGCCGGCTCCCGGTGACCACCA
>JADDPR010000492.1 GCA_016781775.1 Rubrobacter sp.
TCCGTCTTCTTCCGGCCTATCACCCCTTCCGCTCCCTAGTCGTCGAAGTCGTAGGGCTTGGCCTCGCTGCGACGCTCCTGGAGGAGGGCTTCGCGGCGCCTCCGGGTGCCGTCAAGATCCACCCGAAGCGAGTCGTCCAGTTGCACCTCGTAGATCCTTCCGCTCGCGGAACGCCCCTCGTCTTGGGCACCCGGGGAACCGGAATCTCCCCCGTTGCGATAGCGAAAGACGTGTTCGCAGCACGTATCGCCCTTCGTCATCGACTTCTCGTAGGTCACCTCGAGGTTGGGGTCGAGCTCCTCGTAGGCCTGCTTGAAGCCCTCGTTCAGAAACCAGCAGTAGTGCCCGGCCCCCGGCGGGTGCCCGGTGTGGAAGGAACACCTGGTGCGCCTTACGACGCATTTCTCGTCGTCGTATTCGCTGAAGCAGTAGGCCATGTCGGACCCGCTCAGGAGGTGGACCGTGTCCTCGTAGATGGCCGTCCGCTCCGGGCCCAGCGTGGTCACCCCGAAGCGCTTCTGCATCTTGCGGTAGTTGCTGCGACCGGCCGTATAACCGATCTTGCGAGCAATGTCGCGCGCCACCTCCTCGCCGCAAGCCTCGGAGACCAGCTTCAAAGCCAGGTAGAAGATGCTGCTCCCGTTGCGGCTGACGTTGTACACGATGTCGTCGACGGTGATCTCCTCGATCCCAAGGTCCAGCTTGCGGATCCGCTCGGCACGCTCCGGAGATATGTCGGCACCGGGGTATCCCTCAACATCCTGATGCGGCACGTACCTCGACTCCGACATGGCGTTCCCCTTCTTCGTTCTCTCTCGCTCTTTCCCCAGCGATCCCGAACTTATGGTAGCAGCATGTGACATTTGTTATTCGTGACCGGGTCTCGACGAACATCACACGCGCAGCGTTCGCCGCAAGAGACAGGCGATGCCAAACGCCGACCGAGCGATCACGGGGGGCTTGCTCCGTCGGTCAGCTCCTCGTGGAGCCAGATGAGGTGCGCGGTACCGTCTCCCACGTTCCTGAGCGAGTGCGCCTCCCAGGGCGGAACACGCAGGCAGTCCCTGGGCCCTAGAGCTAACGTTTCACCCGCCGCATCCCCCTCGACGGCAAAGGCGACGTTGCCGCGAGCCACGAAGTAGGTCATCGCGCATGCCTGCGCCCGCATGGGCTGCTTGTTCGCGGGCAGGAGGCCCATGAAGCCCAAAGCGATGTTGCCGCTGGAAACGGAAGCCTCGGGGTTGAGATCCAGGCCGTTCGTCCCGCCGACCCAGCTCGCGAGCCATCGTGAATGCCCCACCTCTTTCGCCCGATGACCGTCCCAGTACGGGACGAGGTCCTCGAAGCGGACCATCTTCATCTCCGGGCACGGGATGGGTTCTTCGGGATACTCGGCCGACCCGAGGGGCTCTTGCCGGTCGTGGAGCCACAGGAACTCCACGTCCTCGTCGCCGCGGGCGCGCGTCGCGTGGTAGCAGCCGGGGGGCATGTACAGGCAGTCGAGCGGCCCGGCCACCTCCCGATTGCCGTTCCCGTCAAAGCTTATGACCCGTCCTTTGAGGACGACGTAAATCTCGGCAATGGTGTGGCAGTGCAGGCGCTGCGCCTGAGCCGCCGGGAGCCCCATCATCCCCAAGACCACGCGATCGCTCGGCGCCGCTTTGTCCGGGTTGGTGTTGATGGTACCCTCGGCCCCACCGACGCTCGTGGTCAACCACCTGATGTAGCCGGGCTCTTTCGCGCCGGGCGTGTCCCAGTTCGGCGCCAGATCTACTTGCCGCACCACGCTTGCCACCGTCGTCCTCCCCTTCGTGTGCCGAAGGATCACATGCACGTCCTCAGATCCTTCCGCAAGCCCTCCCTCGCGCGTCGAGCGGGTTCCGCGTCCGCCAAGCAGCCGGATTCTACGCCGCCTCGTGGGCGGGCGCGGACGTAGGCTGCGGCCTTTTCGCGCACTCGCAGTTGCCCCTGTTTTGAGGAGAAGCTATATTACACGCGTTACAAGGGGTAAGGGATACGAGACTCCTTGCGTTGACGTCTCTAAGGGGTGAGGTGCGACGATGAGTGCGACCATCTTGTACGATCGCGAGGCCGTGATCGCCGATGACGCCAGGGAAGATGGCGATCGGCTCTGGGTTTCCGCCGAAGACCTTGCTTCGGCGACCGGTTGGGTGCTGAAGCCCGAGGGGCTGTGCAAGGGCGAGGTCTGCTCGCCCTTGCCCGCCGACGGCTCGTGGCTCGACACCGAAGGAAGGGTAGATCTCACCGCCTTCGCCCGGCGTTTCGGCCGGCCCATCGTCCACGACGAGGAGCACTCGATCTGGGCCTTCGGTGAGAGCGCGAGCGCCCGCAGGGACGACCTCCTCTCCCTCCAGGCACCCGACTTCACGCTCCCGGACCTCGACGGAAACATGCACTCCCTCTCGGACTACCGGGGGAAGAAGGTGTTCCTCTACGCCTGGGCCTCCTGGTGAGGGTGCAGCTTCGACCTGCCCGTGTGGCAGGTGATCTACGACGAGCTGAAGGACCGTAACTTCGAGATAATCGCCGTGGCGCTCGACACGGGCGGGAAGACCGCGGTCGAGCCCCACATTCGCCCCACCAACCTCGACGAGCGCCCGGAGGCAGCGAGGAGGATAACGGGCTGGGGCGAGTCGGAGTGGAGCCGCAAGGCCCCGCCGCAGTACCCTTGCCTGATAGACGAGGAGCACGTGGTCGCCGGCCTCTACGGGATGATCAACGTCCCCAGCGCCGTGTGGATCGACGAGGAGGGGCGGATCGTGCGCCCGGTCGAGGTCCCCGGCTTCGGCGACGACTGGCGTTTCATGCACCGGGAGACCTTCGAGTTGCCCGACGACAAGGCCGCCCGGCAGCAGGTGTACCGCCATGTCTACGTCGACGCCCTCAGGGACTGGGCGCACAAGGGCGAAGACAGCGAGTACGCTCTCCCCGCCGACGAAGTCCGCCGGAGGCTGCAACCACCCGCAGAGGACGACGTCCTCGCCGCGACCCACGTTCGGCTCGGCCGGCACCTCTACCGCGAGGGGCACCTCGAGGCCGCAAAACGTCACCTCCAGGAGGCCGTTCGACTCTCCCAGGGGAGGTGGAACTACCTCCGCCAGGGCCTGTCGCTCGACCCGGAACTGGTCGGTCAGATAAACGTCACGCCGGAGTTTTGGGAGGTGTTCGACGCCATCGGCGACGCAACCTACTACGAAGCCGCCGACCTGCCAGGGATGCCGCGTTAGATGGCCCACAGGAGGAACCGCCAGCCGTAGAGCGGCAGCGGTTGCAGCGACTCGGCGAAAGACGCCACCGCCGAGAATTTCGAGCGGCTGGTCCCGATTTTGCCAGTTCCTCCAACCGGGAGGAACTGGCAAGAGGCTTCGTCGCGAACTTCTTATCGGAACGAGTTCTACGTTTGTCGCGGCTTCCGCGTTGTCTCGTCCTACCCGGTAGGTAACCATCACCTTTGGAATGTCACGGAGGCGGACCGATCTTCGACCTGCCCGCTCTTACCGGAGGAGTACTAGCCTCTGGCTCGCTCCGTGTTAAACCTCCCGCTACGGTCAAAAGGATCCATTCCGAACTCTTCTTCTACACCGGCTCCGACGAGCGTCACCTTCTCAAAGCCGCAAGAGCAAGCAGCGACGGCTATCCCTCGATGGTAATTCGTAAGTTACCCTACTAGTGAGGTGAAGAAGGGAGAATGGTGAGTCGAGAGTCAGAGGCTGCAGGAAAGATCCCGGGGACGGTCGAGGCCATCTTCATAGCTCCCTCCGCGGGGGAGCCGATGCAAGTCCTGCTGGAAGTGGAGGCCATCGCCGGACTTGGGCTGGCGGGCGACAGGTACCTCGAGGGCACAGGGTACTACTCCGACCGCCCGCTTGCGGACGGAAGCAGGGAGACTGAAGATGGCGCTCGACCCAGCCCGTTCCCCCCGCCTCAAGTAGCGTGCTGAAGCACAACGTCCAGTCGGCCCGCGT